>JAKAUH010000122.1 GCA_021818605.1 Planctomycetota bacterium | reverse complement strand
CCACATCAACGACGCCGGCCTCCGCGCTCACCTCAGCGCGATGCCGCACACGCCCGTCGTCGCCTCGAAGCCCTCCGCATCGCGTCCAGCCGCCGCGCTCCGCTTCCAGGACGGCCCGCCCATCCCGTCGCCCGTACCTGCGCCCTCGGCGCCCCCGCAGCGTGCACGCGGACTGTTCCGCCGGCTGGGGGCCTGGCTGGGGTTCTGAGCGGCCGGGCGCTCACAAAGGGTGGCCCTCGGCCGGGTCGGGGAAACCGTGAAGGCCGGGCATGAGACCCCGGGACGGGTCCAGCCGCGGGTCGACGGAGTCGGACTCGAGGGTCAGTTTGCCGTCCGATCCGATCCGGGTCTTGTGCAGGAGGCGGCTCTGCCCGCCGAGCCCGTCCTTCCGCGGCCGTTACGAGCCGGCCGAGTCCCTACTCTTCGCCGCCGCCGAGGACGCCGAGGCGCGACAGCGGTCGCGGCAGCGAGCCGCCGAGGACCTGCTCTGGACCATCGAGCACTTCGCCGATCGTCCCGAGTCGACCGGACGCTCGACCTACAATGCCTTGCGCACCATCTTCGACCAGCAGTGCGAAGTCAGCGGCGATATTCCACCGGCATGAAAGTCGGTCGGGCATGCTAGCCCGACGGGGCCCAGGTGTCGAGCAAGAATGCCCGACCGACTTGAGGATAGGATCTTTCGTGCCGAGGTAATAAGGTCGTCGTGAAGGCCAGGACCGGCGGCGACCGCATTCAGAACCCGTCGGACCCTGACGCCACCTACGATGGCCGCAAGGGGCCCGGCTACCAGGTGCAACTCGCCGAGACGTGCAGCCCGACCAACGAGGTGCAACCGATCACCGCGGCCCTGCCGCAGACGGCCTGCGAGACTGACGTCGCGGCGATGGTGCCGATGCTCGATCAGCTCGCGGGTTCGGACCTGTTCCCCGAGGAGATGGTGGCCGACACGCCGGATTGCAGCGACGAGAATGTCCAGACCGCCGCGGGGCGCGGCGTGGAACCGGTAGGACCGATCCCTGGACCGGACCCGCAAGTCGGAACCCGAGGCCCACCGGGCGGTCTCGGCCCGGGCCGATCACGGTCGGGCCCGGCCCTTGCCGCCGGTTCCGGCGCAGGTGCTTTCTCGGGATTCGGTTGCGACGCCTGCCGCCGCGTCAGGGATCGCCTGCGCGTCGGTGGACTCCGCGATCTCCGTGGCTCCGCGCGACACTTCGCTCAGATCCTGCACGCAATTGCCTCGGTGTGCTTCAGGGTTGGTCATCCTTGATGGGTTGCGGCCCGGCCGCGCGGGGACGCCTTCAATGAACTTTGCCGGGCCCTCTCGGAACCTCCGTGTCTCCGCTCGGGACTCCGAGGTCGTCTTCCCTGCGTCTCGGCTCTCTCTCCCGGCCGCCGACCACACGACCGGCTGTCGCTGGCGGAACTCGCCGGGCGTCGGCGAAGGAACCACGACGACACGCCGGGCCGTAGTGATCGTCCCCGCGCGTCGTCGGCGTCGTCGTCGGCCGCACAATCGTTGCAACTCGTGCAATTCGGCGATCTCCGGCACTCGATGGGCCAAAAAGTTGCCACCAGGTGCCGCCAGGTGCCAGAAGCCCCTGAAAACCTGCCACCAGGTGCCACCAGGTGCCAGAAGCCCCTGAAAACCTGCCACCAGGTGCCACCAGGTGCCGGATTCTGGCCGCCGCAGGCCGATTCGGGGCCGAAATCGTGGCAATCGGGGCCGAAAAGTTGTCACTCGCTGCCACTTGTCGATTCCCTGGGGGCGACGCCGAGCGGAGCCCGGCTCCGCGGGGTGGGACTCGGCGCGGGCCGCACCTGGACCGGCCGGCCGAGGGATCCGCCGGCGGCCCGGAAAGGGCGCGGGACCCTTCACCTGCCCGCCGGCGATCGGCTCCGGGGCGAGACTGGCCGGGCGTCCGGAGTTCATCACGCTTCTCGGATGGCCGCCCGGGCGGCGGTTTCTCCGGCGAGCCAGCCGGTGCTCCAGGCGGCCTGGAAGTTGTAGCCGCCGATCAGACCGTCGAGGTCGAGCACCTCGCCCGCCAGGTGCAGCCCCGGGATCAGCCGGCTCTCGAGCGTGGCGGGGTCAACCTGCTCGAGCGCCACGCCGCCGCTGGTGACCTCGGCCTTCTCGAAGCCCAGGGTGCCGCGGACAGGCAGGGGCAACTCCTTGAGCGCGGCGACCAGGCGGTGGCGCTCGTCGCGCGACAGGTCGGGGCCCATCCGGTCGGCGGGGACGGCCGCCGCCGCCGCGACATTCTCGGCCAGCCGGCGCGGGAGCGATTCGGGCAAAAGCGCTGTCACCGGCCGGCGGCCCTGCCGGCTCGCGGCCTGGATCGCGTGGTCCAGCTCGTCGCGGCTGGCGCCCGGCAGCAGGTCGAGGCGCAGGGTCAGCCGCGTCGGGTCGTCGGCACGCGCGACGCATCGGCTGACGTCCAGGATCGCCGGGCCGCTCAGGCCGAAGTGGGCGAACAAAACCGCCTCGCGCCGGGCCTGGAGCAGCTTCCCCGACGGGTCGTGGATCGAGGCCGACGCGTCGGGCAGCGCGATGCCGCGGAGGTCGGCGACCCAGTCGGCTCCGACGCGGATCGGCACGAGCGCCGGGCGGGGCTCGACGATCGTGTGGCCGAGCGCCCGGGCGATCGCGTAGCCGTCGCCGGTCGTTCCGCAGCCGGGGTAAGACCGTCCGCCCGCGGTGAGGATCACTCGACGCGCGGTGAGCACGCCGTCGGGGACTTGCACCGCGAAGCCCGGGCCGGATGCCGCATCCAGCGGCTCGATGCCGGTCGCGGGGCAGAGCGGGCGGAATTCGGCGCCCGCGCGTTCGAGCCGGCCGACGAGTGCGGCCAGCACGTCGAGGGCGCGGTCGGACGCCGGGAAGATTTTGCCGTTGGCCTCGACCTTGGCGAGGACGCCGGCGCTCTCGAACAATCGGACCGTCGCGTCGACGTCCAGGCGGCGGAGCGACGGGCCGAGGAACGAGCCGCCGGGCCCGAACGCCCGCTGAATCTCGCGGGCGCCACGGCAGAGCCCGGGGTCGAACGTCGGGTCGACCGGGCCGGTGACGGCGTCGAGCCGGCGGAGGCCGCGCGCGTTGGTGATGTTGCACCGGGTGCCACCGGAGATGAGGATCTTGACCCCCGCGCGGCGATTCTTCTCGAGCAGGAGGACCCGGGCGCCGGCCTCGGCGGCGCGGGCCGCGGCCATCAGGCCGGCGGCACCGGCGCCCAGCACGGCCACGTCGTAACGGGCGTCGATCGGCATGCCCGGAGGGATCCTCGGCTGATCTCAACCGCGGCGCGCGCGGGCCGGCTCGGCCGCGGCATGGACCGCGTGGCTGGTGACGGCTGTGGCCGGGTGGCTGATCGGGCTGGTCTCGCAGGCGAGGATGGCCATGTTCTGGAACTCGACCTGCGAGCGGATCGTCGGCTCGTTGGGCGCCGCGGGCGGGACGCGGCGATAAAGGCCGTCCGCCTGGAGCTCGCGGGCCTTGACGTTGTCGGCCAGCACGACGCCGAGGATGCCGTCGACCAGCCGGCGGCGGAGCTGGGGCGACTCGATCGGGAACATGATCTCGACCCGGCGGCGAAAGTTCCGCGGCATCCAGTCGGCGGAGGCCAGGAAGACCTCGGGATCGTCGCCGTTCTGGAAATAGGCGATGCGCGAGTGCTCGAGATACTTGTCAATCACGCTGACGACCCGGATGTTGTCCGACACGCCCGGCAGCCTGGGGCGCAGGCAGCAGATGCCGCGGACGATCAGGTCGATCCGGACGCCCGCCTGCGAGGCAAGGTACAGCCGCTCGATGATGTCGGGGTCCACCAGCGAGTTCACCTTGGCGATGATCCGCGCCGGCCGGCCCTCCTCGGCGTGCTTCCGTTCGCGCTCGATCAGCGCCGTCAGCCGGCTGGCCAGGTGCTGGGGTGCGACGATCAGCCGGTTCCACTCGTTGCCGTGCGAGTACCCGGTCAGCAGGTTGAACAGGGCGCTGGCGTCCTCGCCGAACTCGGGCCGGCAGGTGAAGAAGCTCAAATCGGTGTACTGCCGCGCAGTTGTCGGGTTGTAGTTGCCCGTCCCCAGGTGGACATACCGCCGGATGCCGTCGTGCTCGCGACGAACCACCAGCGCCGCCTTGCAGTGGGTCTTGAGCCCCACGATGCCGTACACCACGTGCACCCCGGCCTTCTGGAGCATCCGGGCCTTGTCAATGTTGTTTTCCTCGTCCAGCCGGGCCTGGAGCTCGACCAGCGCCGTGACCTGCTTGCCGATCTCGGCGGCCCGCGCCAGCGCGTTGATGATCGGATTCGAGTCGGCCGTGCGATAAAGCGTCATCTTGATGGCCAGGACTCCGGGGTCCTCGCTGGCCTGCTCGATGAACTGGACGACCGTGCCGAACGACTCGTACGGGTGGTGCACCAGGATGTCCTGGTCGCGGATCGCCGAGAAGAGGCTCTTGCGGCCGGAAAACACCACCGGCATTTGCGGCTCGTACAGCGGCTCGCGAAGGTCGCGGAAGCCCTCGAGCTTCCACAGGGCCGCCAGCACCGTCAGGTCGACCGGGCCGGGCACTTTGTAGACGTCACGCTCCTCCAGCTCGAGCGCCGAGGTTGACAGGAGCTGCGCAAGGAAGCCGTCGTCGGCGCGTTCGGAGATCTCCAGCCGGACTGCGGCTCCCCACTTGCGCTGCCGCAGGGTCTCCTCGATGGTCGATAGCAGACTGCTGCGAACCTCGTTCTCCTGGATCGACAGATCGCTGTTACGCGTGACGCGGAATGCCACGCGCTCGGTCACGCGGTAACCGCCGAACAGGGCGTCGAGCCGGGGGCCAATCACGTCCTCCAGCAGGACGAACCGGCGCTGGCCGTCTGCCTCGTCCGGCAGTGGCACCAGCCGATTGAGCACCGAGGGAACCTGGAGCACCGCGTAAAGCGGTCGCGCCGGCGGCTTGTCGGGCTCGATCCGCAGCAGCAGGTTCAGGCTCTTGTTGTGGACGTGCGGGAACGGGTGCGCCGGGTCGATCGCCAGCGGGGTGAGCACCGGGTAAACCTGGCTGTCGAAGAACGCGTCGAGGTAGGCGTCCTGCGAGGCGCTCAACTCCTGCGGCGAGCAGACGCGGATGCCGTGCTTGAGGATCTGGGGCCGGACCTCGGTGTACCAGACCTCGTACATCCGGCCGACGAAGTCGTGCGCGCGGCGGGTGATCTCGACGAGCTGCGCCAGGGGGCCCATGCCGTCGGGGGGCGGATCCTGAGGCTCGAGGTTCTCGTAGATCTGGGCCTGCAGGCCGGCGACGCGGACCTCGAAGAACTCGTCGAGGTTCGAGGCGCAGATGGCCAGGAACCTCAGCCGGTCCAGCAGCGGGTTCGATGGGTCCCGCGCCTCCTCGAGCACGCGTTCGTTGAAGTCGAGCCAGCTCAGCTCGCGGTTGATGAACCAGCCTGGATCGAGCGCCGGGGCCTGCGGTACCGCGGGTGCGGCGCCGGCGGCCGGCTGGCCGTTGAGTTGTTGAATCCGCATGACAGCCACCCACCTCGACTCTTCCCATGTTCCGGTCCGGTCTCGCTCCATCCTCGCCCGCCGGCTCGGTTTAGGCCCGTCGGGGGACGGCGCGGCCCCGGCCGGGTGTCACGACCGACGGGGGCGCCGGGCCGGTCGCTCGGGCCGGAGGAGCTGGCGAAGGGCCCGCGCGTTCCGGACGTCGAGGTCCTCGCCGTCGATCGTGCCCTTGGGCGTCTCCAGGATCATCGGCACGTCGCGGAATCGCGGGTCGTTGACCAGGTGACGGAACGGCTCCAGGCCCAGGTGGCCGCCGCCGATCGCCGCGTGGCGGTCGACGCGGCTGCCGCGTTCGCGGCAACTGTCGTTGAGGTGCCAGACGCGCAGGTGATCGAGCCCGACGGACCGGTCCAGTTGATCGATGGTCTCATCGTACTCCTCCAGGGTACCCAAGGGATAGCCCGCCGCAAAAATATGGCAAGTATCGCCGCAGACCCCCAGACGCTCCGGACGCCGCACCAGGTCGAGGATCGCGCCCAGGTGCTCGAACCGGTGCCCCAGGCAGGTCCCCTGCCCGGCCGTCGTCTCCATGTCGATGACGACCGCCACGCCTTCGGTACGCCGGCAGACCTCGTCCAGACCCTCGGCAACCCGCTTCACGCCCGCTCCCTCTCCTTCACCCATGTGCGCGCCGGGATGCACCACCAGATCGCCGATCCCAAGCAGCGCGCACCGCTCGACCTCGTCGACCATCGCGGCGATCGATCGTTGCCAGAGGGCATCGTCCGGGCTGGCCAGGTTGATCAGGTAAGATGTGTGGGCGACCGGGTCCACGATGCCGGTGGCGGCCAGCGCGGCGCGGAATGCCTCGGCGTGAGCGTCGGACAGCACGACACCTTGCCAGCGGTTATTGTTCTTCGTAAAGAGTTGCACGGTCTCGAACGGGACCGCGTGCGCCGCATGCACGGCGCGGTCGCAGCCGCCGGCGATCGACATGTGGGCGCCGAACTTCCGGCGGCTCGCCGCTTGATTCCGTTTTGTCCGCGCCGCTGGATTCATCGATTCATCCGCCCCCTTCGTCGGGGATTCTCCCCAGGAATCCGTCACTTGCGGACCGCGTCCTCTCGATCCTACAATGAAGTTCATACTCGCCAAACCACGGAAGCGGCCGGGGATTCCATCATGGGATTGCTGATCTGGGCCGGCATCCTGCCCGTTTGTGTCGTCACGGCCTGGCTGATCTTCCGGCGTCCCCTCCGGCAGATCGTCGAGGACGTGCACGTCGAACACGCACGCGAGCTGTTCCACCAGCAGAGGGAGTTGCTGGAGGCGCGGTTCGTCACCGCGCTGGGTCGCCTCGACCCGGCCGAGGGCCAGCGCTGGGAATCGGCGCAATGGCACGACGAGATCCTCTGGGCGCGCGACCGCCAGACGCGGCACCTGCTGGCGCTGGTGTGCGTCCACTTCGAGCCGGCGTCGTTCGAGGTGCTGTCGATGCCCCGGCACGCCACGGCCCTTTTCGAGTTCCGCAAGGGGCGATGGCACGTCGACGGGAAGCGGCTGGATGAGGTCCGCCCGGATGAGGCCATCGGCCACAACCAGCGGTTCGAGGCCGTCGCCGTGACGCCGCCGCATCCGCGTCGCGTCGGCTGATCGGCCTCGTCGCTGTTTTCTCGGGTGGCCTGATCCCTCGTCCTCATTCGAGAATCTTGGCGTGCGAGACCTCGCGCAGCCGGATGTATTCCTCCAGCGAGAAATCGTCGGTCTGGCAGTATTCCAGCAGGGGCCGCTCGCGGCGCTCGACCTCGGCACACGCGGCGGCGAGCCGGTGCGCAACCTGGTTGGGGATCAGGCAGACCCCGTGCTTGTCGGCGTGAATCAGGTCGCCGCAGTGGATCTCGACCCCGCCAATGGTGACGGGCGTGCCGAACTCGACGAGCCGGACGTACGCGTGGCTGACGCAGGGATTCAGCCCGAAGAGCTGGAATCCGATGGCGCGGACCTCATCGAGGTCGCGCGGGCAGCCGCTGGTGATATGCCCGACGCAGCCGAGCTTGTTGTGGATCGTCGCGGTGACCTCGCCGAACTGGGCACCCAGGCCGGGAGGGTCATCCAGATCCTGGCCGACGGCGATCTTGGTCCCGGGGTGGTCGGCGACGTAGCGGAAGTAAGCGCCGAGCAGATCTTCCTGGGGCTCGCCGGGCTGCGGGGGTGCTGCGCGGGTCTTGGAGGTTACCGCGTAACCGATGATCGGGCCGAGGTCCGGCAGCAGGCAGCGGATGTAGTGCGGCAGGAATCCGGTGTGCCGCGGCCGGACGTTGAACAGCTCGATGGCGTTGGCGATCGTCGGCGTGTTGTATCGCCTCAGGGCCCGCAGCTCGGCGGGGGACAGTGGCGTGTCGGCTTCGGACATGCGGGGCGCTCCGCGGGGTTGAGGTCCTCTCGGCGGCCATCGGTGAGGGCGCGGGATGGTTGAACTCCGTTCAGCCTGGGCGCGGCGACTCGCCTGCGCCGGGCCGATCGGCGTCCCCCGGCGAGCGGGAAGGAATCGCCGCATACCCTCTCCGGTCGTGCTCGCCCTGCCGTGACCGGCCTCGGGCAAAGCCCACTGACAATACCACAAGGCACCCCGTCGCGACCACCGCAGCCTTCGACCTTGGGCAACGCGACAACCGGCCGCTTGGCCGATCCCGGGCAAGTCGCTAGTCTGGGTTGAGGAATCCGCCCGGGCGCCCGGACGGGCCCGCCTCGATCCGGCCTCTGGCCGGAGGCACCACACGTCCGCATCGACCGATCGTTGGGAAGCGACGCCATGGCCGACTCGAACGAACAACCTTCTCCCCAGACACCCGCGGCACCCGTATCCGCTCCCGCCGATGCGAGCCCGTCCGCCGCGCCGGAACGCCGGCCGGCCGCCGATCCGGTCCGGCTCGACACGGCCGCCGAGATCGACGCCGCGCTCTCGAAGGCGACCGGGCGCACCGCCGGTGAGCCCGGCGCGGTCGAGGTCTCGCTCAAGCGGCAGTGGGACGCCGACCTCGAGGCCGAGCTCGAGGCCGCGCTCAGCGGGTTTGATCCCCGGAGCTTTGACGCTTCCAATCAGCGCCGCCTGCGCTCCGACCGCGTCCCCGACCCGGCCGGGCTGCGCGGCCAGGAAGGCAGTCCGGGGAAGCGCACCGGCAAGGTGATCGGCGTGCGGGGCAAGTCGCTGTTCGTCGACCTCGGCGGCAAGAGCGAGGGCGTGCTGCCCATCGAGCAATTCGAGGGCGCCGAGATCCCCGCGCCCGGCGCGACGATCGAGGTCATGGTCGACCGCTTCGACCCCGAGGAAGGCGTGCAGATCCTGCGGCTCAAGGGCGCCGCGGTCGAGGCCACCTGGGAGAACGTCAGGCGTGGCGTGGTGGTCGAGGCTCGCGTGACCAAGGCAATCAAGGGCGGCGTCGAGGTCGATGTCGACGGCATCCGCGGCTTCATGCCGATCAGCCAG
>JAKAUH010000187.1 GCA_021818605.1 Planctomycetota bacterium | reverse complement strand
ATCTAAATGCGAATGCGAATGCAAATACAAATGCGAATGCAAATGTGAAATCGACAGGGGATCGGCTTTTCCACAACCGCGGCGATGGGACCTTCGAGGACGCCACCGAGCGCTCGCGGATCGCAACAAAAATCGACGCGGACCGGGGCTATGGGATGGGCGTCGCGGTCGGTGACTATGATAACGACGGCGACCCCGACCTGTTCGTCACACGGGTCGACGCCTATCTCCTGTTCCGCAACCGGGGGGACGGGACCTTCGAGGACGTGACCGACGCGGCCGGGCTGGCCGGCCATCGCGACAATCCCAGCTCGTCGGCGTTCGCCGATCTCGATGACGACGGCGATCTCGACCTGTATGTGTGCCACTACATGAAATGGGATACGGCGCACCCGCCGACCTGCACCAACGAGCGCGGCGAGTACTTCTACTGCGATCCCAGCAAGGTCGAGCCGGCCCCCGATCACGCGTTCCGCAACGACGCCGGCCGGTTCATCGACGTCACGAAGGAGTCGGGACTGGCCGAGACCTCCGGACGGGGTCTCGGGGTCGTTGCCTGCGACATTGACGATGACGGGCGGATTGACCTGTACGTCGCCAACGATGGAACGGCCAACTACCTGTTCCGCAACAAGGGAGGCTTCCAGTTCGAGGAGATCGCGCTCGAGGCCGGCGTGGCCGGTAGCGCCTCGGGCGGATACCAGGCCGGCATGGGCGTGGCCTGCGGCGATCTCGACGGCGACGGCCGGCCCGATCTGCTGGTCACCAACTTCTACGGCGAGGGGGCGACGTACCATCACAACCTCGGTCAGGGGTTGTTCGACGATTGGAGTGCGGCCTCGGGGCTCGGGCTGGCGACTCGCTACCTGCTGGGGTTCGGCATCGCGCTGGCGGACGTGGGGAACGTGGGCCGTCCCGACGTTCTCATCGCCAACGGTCATGTCAACGACAACCGGCCGAATTTCCCGTATGCGATGCCCGCCAGGCTCTACGCCAACCGATCCGACGGCCGCCTGGCCGACATCTCGAAGACCTCAGGCGCCTGCTGGGAAGTCCCGCGGGTGGCGCGGGGACTGGCGGCCGGCGACGTCGACAACGACGGCCGTCCGGACGCTGTGATCCTCCCTCAGAACGACCCCGTGGAATACTTCCACAACCGGAGCGAGCATGTCGGCCGCTTCCTCACGATCGGGCTGGAGGGCAAGAGGTCGAACCGCGACGGCGTGGGGGCGCGGGTCGTGGTCGAGGCGGGCGGCCGAAGGCAGGCGGCCTGGCGGATGGGCGGCGGCAGCTACCAGTCGGCGGGGGATCCTCGGCTCCATTTCGGCCTCGGGGACGCGGATCGGGTCGAATCCGTCGAGGTCCGCTGGCCGTCGGGCCAGGTCGATCGCCATTCGGGCCTGAAGAGCGGGACGGGCTACCTGCTTCGCGAAGGCGACGCACGCGCGCGGCCGCTGGCGGGCTGGAATCGGCCGGCCGCGCGACCGGCGCATTCGCCCGATTCCTTGCGGCCCAACTAATGCGATCGGATCAACAGTCCGAACGCGCCGCGACGCGGACGCGGGGAGAAAGGCGCGGTTAGAATGATCACGGACTCTCTCGGTCGCCCGGGAGAACCCGCGCCGCTTTCCCGCCTGGGATCGTGATCCCCCGTCCTCGCCGCCGCGAGGCCGGCCGGCGGGCGGGCGGTGGCTGGCCATCCGCGCATCGGACGCAAACAACAGTGCCGGCTGGTTCATGGGGTGGAACGGATAGGGATGGACGTCGGGAGATAGGGAGGGTGGGCCGATGCTGGGATCGTTCTGGGGTGAGCGGGCGGGGCGAATTCGGCAGCGCGGCCCGGCGGTGCGCCGTGGCCATCGGCCCGTGATCGAGGGACTCGAGTCGCGGGTGGTTCTGTCCAGCACGGATATCTGGACGGGTGCCACCAATGGCGACTGTAGCGTCGGAACCAACTGGCAGGCGGGCACTCCGCCGGCGGCGGGCGACGCCCTGGTCTTCCCGTCCACGGCGACGACCCTGGCGACCACGGACGACATCGCCAACGGTACATTCAGCTCGATCACGATCGAGGCGCCCGGATACTCAATGTCTCCGTCGCCGTCCACGAACACGCTCACCCTGTCCGACGGGTTCTCGGCCAGCTACGCCGGGATCTCGACCTACTCGATC
Source organism: Planctomycetota bacterium (assembly GCA_021818605.1). GTDB lineage: Bacteria > Planctomycetota > Planctomycetia > Isosphaerales > Isosphaeraceae > JAKAUH01. Next base: position 6,840 of record JAKAUH010000187.1, on the reverse strand, counting down.
AACACGACCCTCATGAATGCCGCGACCCCGGTCTCGGTGTCCTCCGGCACCGAGCTCGACATCAAGGGTGTGCTGGCGGAAACGGGCGGTGCGACGGGAACGGCGGGGTTGAGCGTGTCCGGCGGCGGCACGCTCGATCTCTTCGAAGCGAACAGCTACACCGGCACGACCACGGTCGCCTCGGGTACCACGCTGCTGGTTGACGGCACCATCGCCGACGTCCAGGACAACGGCGGCACGCTGGGCGGCAACGGCAGCGTGGGCGCGATCACCAGCGTGGGCGGGACGATCAGCCCGGGGCACTCGAGCCCCAGCGTGCTGACAGCCAACGGAAGCGCGACCCTCGACAGCGCGTCCACGTTTGTCGCGGTGCTCAACGGGACGACCCCGGGCAACGGGTCCACCGGGTACACCCAGCTCGACGTCAACAGTTCGACCGGGACGATCACCCTCGGCGGCGCGACGCTCAACGTCACGCTCGGGCCGGACTACACGCCGGCAGCCAGCCAGCAGTTGACGATCATCAAGAACGGGACCAACGCCCCCATCAGCGGTGTCTTCGCCGGGCACCCCGAGGGGGGTGCCGTCACGGTGGGCAACTCGCTGTTCCGCATCAGCTACCTGGGCACCAACGGCGCCGGGCACGACGTTGTGCTGACCGCGGTGAATGCCCCGTCCACCACCACGCTCCTGCCGATCACCGGGCCAGTCACCTACGGTCAGACCTTCAGCATGACCGCCCAGGTGACCGGCTCGCTGGGGACGCCGAGCGGGACGGTGGAATTCTTCGACGGCAACCCGGGCACCGGCGGTACCGAGATCACCAGCGCCGCGGTGAACCCAGCCACCGGCGAAGCCACAACGTCGGTGAATAACCTGGGCGTCAGCCCGACCGGGCACCAGATCTATGCCGTCTTCGTCCCCACCGCGAGCGATTACACCTACGCGGGGAGCACGTCGGGGCCCGTCGCGTTGACGGTGAATCCCGCCACGCTGACCGTCTCGGGCGTCACGGCCCAGAACAAGGAATACGACACCACGACCCTCGCGGTGCTCGACACATCCGCCGCCACCCTCAGCGGCGTGTTGTTCAATGACCAGGTCTCGCTCAACACGCTCAATGCGATCGGGACCTTCACCAGTCCCAACGTCGGCACGGCCGTTCCGGTGACGGTCAGCGGCCTGTCGCTTCAGGGCCCGAACGCCACGAATTACGTCCTCCAGCAGCCGACCGGACTGTCGGCGGCCATCACGCCGGCGCCGCTGAGCCTCATCGCGAACAACCAGACGATGAACTACGGCGGCCCGATCCCGACCCTGACCTACACCGCCAAGGGCCTGCTGGGCAGCGACACCACCTCCGTGCTCACGACCCAGCCGACCCTGTCGACAACGGCCACGGCCTCCAGCCCGCCCGGCACCTATACAATCAACATCTCGGGCGGCACCGCGCAGAACTACAGTATCACCGACTTTCCCGGCACGCTCACCGTCGTGACCTCGACCGCGACGACAACCACGCTGTCCACTTCCCAGCAGTACGCGCCGGTGGGGCAGCCAATCACCTTCACGGCAACCGTCCACCCGGGGAGCCTGGGCGTTGGCCCGCCGACGGGCACCGTCGCCTTCGTCGTGGACAACACGCTCGCGGCCCTGGTGCCGCTGAACTCGTCCACGGACCAGGCCACCTTCACGACCTCGGGCCTGGGATATGGAGCCCATGCGGTCACCGCCGTCTTCCTCGCCAATGCACCGTTCCAGAGCAGCCAGTCGGCCACGCTGACCCAGTATGTCACGGCCGCGGGGACTCAGCCGTTCATCACCCTCCTGCCGATCCGGAATCGTCGCGGGAAACTGGTGAAGGTTCTGATCCGGGCGGAGGTGCAGCCCCTCGCGCCGGCAGGCGGTTATCCGCCCGGATCGGTCACCTTCTTCATCAACGGCCGGGCATTCTCTCAATCCGTGCCGCTGGTAAACGGCGTCGCCACGTTGACGCAGTTCCCGCCGAAGGTGTCGAACAAGTATATCTTTGTCCGGTACAACGGAAACCCGTCGTACATCGCCAGTGCCTCGTCGAACTACTACGTCAGCCTGAGGACCCTGGCGCGATTGCCGGTGTCCTTCAATCGGGCTGACTTGCATTTTCACCGGCGGCGCCGCTGAGAGGATCGCCTGGGGCGCGTTCGGCCCCGGCCCGGCTCCCCTTTCAAATCGCTGGCGGAGGATCCGGCCGGATCGCGGGCGGCCGGATTCTCGGTCAGGAACCGTGCCACCGGCGGCGGCGCGAGATTCTCTCGGGCGGCCTGCTGGATGGCATGGGCGACGGCCAGGATTGTCGACTCGTCGAACAGACGGCCGGTGAGCGTCATCGAGCCGGGCATCGGACGCCCCTCGCGATCACGGAAGCCGATCGGGAAGACGACCGTCGGATGCCCGGTCAAATTGGTGATCGGCAGGTCGAGTCCCGAGCCGACGTACAGGTCGACCCTGGCCATCCGTTCGGCCATGGCCTGCATTAGCTTCGTCCGCACCCGCGCAGCGCGAATGTATTCCACGGCCGGCACGAACTGCCCCCGGCGGAAGGTGCTCGGCCAGGAGTTCAGACCCTCGGTGATGTGCCGCCGGGTGATCTCGTCAAAGGCGGCGGCGGCCTCGGTGCCCAGCATCATCGTGATGGCCCGCACGGGCAGTTCGGTGGGAAACGTCATCGGCACGAGGTCGAAGCCGAGCTGGCGGAGCAGGTGCAAATCGACGCGGCTGTCGGTCGGTTGGCGGGGGTCCTCGACGTATCCAACCTTCAGCCGCCCGAGGTCGACCGAGACCGGCCAGGCAAACGGCTGGTCGACCGCGGCGGCATCGAGCCCGTCGGCTCCGTGGATGGCGTCGAAGATCAGCGCGCAGTCCTCGACCGAGCGCGCGATCGGCCCGATCTTGTCCATCGACCAGGAGAGCGTCATGCAGCCGTGCCGGCTCACCCGGCCGAAGGTGGGTCGCAACCCCGATGCGCCGCAGGCGCGGCAGGGTGAGACGATACTGCCGAGTGTCTCGCTGCCGATCGCGAAACCGACGAGTCCGGCAGCCGATGCCGATGCCGAGCCCGCAGATGAGCCGCTCGAGCCCGTCCGCGGGTTCCACGGGCTGCGCGTCTGGCCGCGGAACCACTGGTCGCCCATCGCCAGGGCCCCCAGCGACAGCTTGGCCACCAGCACGGCGCCAGCCTCCTCCAGCCGCGCGGCCACGGTGGCCTTGACGTCGATCACCCGGTCCTTGAACGGCGTCGCACCCCAGGTCGTCGGATAGCCGGGGTAGGCGATCAGGTCCTTGGCGCCCCAGGGAATCCCGTGGAGCGGGCCGCGATACCGGCCGGCGGCAATCTCGCGGTCGGCCTGCTCGGCCTGCTTCATCGCCAGCTCGGGCATCAGCGTCACGACGCAGTTGAGCAGCGGGTCGAACCCCTCCAGCCGGGCGAGGTACAGCCGCGTCAGCTCGACCGAGCTGACCTTGCGGCTCCGCACCAATTTCGAGAGCTCGGTCACTGGCAAAAAGGCGAGCTCCTCGTCCGTGGCCGGCCGAGCGGCCATTCGGGAGTCGACCGGAGTCGCCCGGTTTCGCACGACCGGCGCCGCCGGTCGCGGCGGAGTGGGGAAGAACGTAAGCGCCGGCGCGACGTCGTAGCCGACGTCCACCTTGCGGAGCTGGTCGAACGAGCGGAGGCTCTCCTCGAGCGACCGGGCGATGTCGGAGCGCTCGTCGTCCGTGAAATCAATCCCGGCGATCCACTCCGCCTGCTTGACCATCTCGGGCGTGACGCGGCCGGCCGCCTGCCCGGCCTGAACGGCCAGCGCGCGGCGGAAGGTGATCGTGCCGGCGCCCAGGGCCGCGAGGCTCTTCAGAACGGCCCGCCGCCTGAGCCCGGCCGATCGGTCTCTGTTCGTCGTCAGCTCGCCGCCCGGGCCGTCGGATTCCACCTGTCCCGGCCCATCCTCGGTCGCGTCCCAGTCACCGTCGCTCCAGGTCTCGGTCGTCGTCATGGTCGCGGCTCGCCCTCGGTTCGTCGGCCCCTGGCGGATCAGTGATCCCTATTGTGGGCGCGGCGGGGCCGACTCTCAAGCGCGGCATGCCTTTGTCCGTCCCCCGGCATCGCCCGTGCGATGCCAGGTGGATCGAGGTGTTCTCGGCGAAACGGGTGAGACTTGCGCCCGGCCAATTCACCCCTTCCGTCGTCCGGACGGACGGAAACTGCTCCTTCTCGACGCGAACGACGTAATAGCAGTTGTAGTCCTCGCAACCGGGCAATCGAGCCGGGGACGCACGACGCGACTCCGGCGAGGAACCGGGGTTCCTGGAGACCATGTGAGGGGACATTACGATGAAGACGATCGGTCGATCCGTGATGCTGGCCGGCGCGATGGCGGTGGGACTGTTCGGGTTCGGGGCGACCTCAGCGCGCGCCCAGGCGGTGGGTTTCGGGTTCGCGGGGCCCGGCATGGGGTTTGGGTTCAGTTCCGGCGGGTACGGCCTCGGCGGGTTCGGCTACCCGGGCTATTCTGGCTACGGCGGAGTGGTTGGCGCGCCGGTGGTCGTCGGTGCGCCGATGATCGTCGGTGCCCCAGTGGTCGCTCCGGGCGGCTATTACTACTACGGCGGCGGTTCCTACGGCGGCGGGTTTTACGGCAGGGGCGGCTACGGCTGGGATCGTGACGGCTGGCGCCATCGCGGCGGCAACTACCGCGGGAATGGATTCCATCGCGACTGGCGATGAACAAGCCGCGCCGGACAGTCAGTCAGTCAGTCAGGCAAGCGAAAAGGAGAGAGTTCAACAGCCCGACCCAGGCGCATCCGTTATGATGGAAGCGCTCCGGATCGGGCCGTTTCGCGCGCCGGTGGAACGGGGCAGGCAGGCAGATCAGGTCTGAGCCAGGCGGAGCGGGGAGACGAGTCATGCTGGTCGTGATGCAAAGTCATTCCACCGCCGAGCAGATCGAGCGAGTACTGGCGGCGATCCGCGAGCTGGGCCTGTCGCCGCACCCAATGCCCGGCCCGACCCGGACGGCGATCGGGATCACCGGGAACACGGGAATGGTCGACTCGCGGACGCTCGAGGTGCTGCCGGGCGTCAGGGAATTGATCCGCGTCACGAAGCCGTACAAGCTCGCCAGCCGCGAGATGCACGAGCACGACACGGTGATCCGGCTGCCGCAGGGGACGTTCGGCGCCGGGGCCTTCACGGTGATCGCCGGTCCGTGCTCGGTGGAGGACGAGTCGCTGATCTTCCGCACGGCGGACTGGCTGATGGAGCGGGGCGTTCGGTTTCTCCGCGCGGGGGCGTTCAAGCCGAGGACCAGTCCGTATGCGTTCCAGGGGCTGGGCCACGAGGGCCTGGAGATCCTCCGCCGGGCCTCCGAACGGACCGGGATCGGGATCGTCACGGAGCTGATGGACACCGAGAATGCTGACGCGGTGGAGGAGGCCGCGGACATCATCCAGGTCGGTGCGCGGAACATGCAGAACTTCAGCCTGCTGAGACGGCTCTCGCGGGTGCGGAAGCCGGTCCTCCTGAAGCGCGGGCTCTCGGCGACGCTGGAGGAGTGGCTGATGTCGGCAGAGTATCTCCTGTCGGGCGGAAACTACGAAGTGATCCTGTGCGAGCGCGGGGTCCGGACATTCTCGGACCACAGCAGGAACACGCTGGACCTCTCGGTCATTCCGCCAGCGAAGGTGATGTCGCACCTGCCGATCCTGGTGGACCCGAGCCACGGGACGGGCCGGCGCGACTACGTGCCGCCGATGGCCCTGGCCACCCTGGCCGCCGGTGCCGACGGCCTGCTGATCGAGGTGCATCCCGACCCCGACCACGCTCTGTCGGACGGGGCACAGACGCTGGATTTCGCGAGATTCGAGCTGCTGCTCGGCCAGCTCGAGGCCCTCGCCCACCCGCTCGGACGGACGCTCGATCTCCGGGGACCGACCAGTCACTGAATCGCCGCCGAGGCTTCCGGGACGAAATCGGTGCTCCGAAGCGGTCTTGCCGACGATGGAAGCCGCCCGCTAATATGGACCCTTCGGCGCCGTAGCCAAGTGGTAAGGCAACCGCCTGCAAAGCGGTCATTCCCCGGTTCGAATCCGGGCGGCGCCTCTGGACGTAAAACCCGCCGAGAGCTTGACTTGGCTTACCCGCCGATCCGGCAGCGCTGCGCGTTTGCTCGAAAGAAACGGTGATCGAAGCGGGGTAGTGCCCGCTCCGGTCGCCCTGCCGGAGACCTCGCAATGCCGGGACCCAGGGCCAGCGTTCCCGCCCATGGCCTGCACAGGCCCACCGGGCAGGCCCGCGTCCGCATCAACGGCAGGGGCCATTAACTCGGGCTTCACGGCTCCGAGGAATCGAAGCGGGAATATGAGCGGCTGATCCGCACGCTGGTCACCGACTGGGTCGCCGAAGAGGTCCAGGCTACGGCAACACGACCGGCTCGATTGGGGAGTACCGGCCCGAGTCCCACAAGACCGAGCATCACGACCGGGACTGGATCGTTCCGCCTGGGACAACGGCCCAGGGGATCCTCAAGCCCTGGCTCAAGACCGAGCTGGAGGCGTACCTCTTCCAGCCGCGGGAGTCGATGGCCGAGCTGTCGGCCCGGCGACGGGCGAACCAGAAGACCCGGGTTCAGCCCTCCCAGCAGGCCCTGCGGAAGAAGCGGCCGCGGCGGATCCCCGGCAAGCGGTACACGTCGATCCGCTACGGCCACGCGATCGCGGACGCCTGCGCCCGAGCGTTCCCGCACCCGATGCTGGAGGGCCTCCCCGCGGACGACCTGACCGACCGCCAGCGAGACGAGTTGAAGC
>JAKAUH010000744.1 GCA_021818605.1 Planctomycetota bacterium | reverse complement strand
GCCGGCGGGCGAGATGTTGCCGCTGAGCGAGCAATCGGTCAGGGTCGCGGTCCCGACATTCAGGATCGCACCCCCGGAGCCGCCACCGTCGGAAGTGGAGTTCCCGGTCAGCGAGCAATCGGTCAGGCTCAGCGTGGAGCCGACCTCGTTGGCGATCGCTCCCCCCGCGCCCGCGGTGGCGGTGACGAAGCCGCCAAAGTGGATGAAGGCCGGCTTCGTCGTGTTGTGCTCGAACAGGCAATCGCTCACGGTGAGGGTGCCGAGGTTGTTAACCGCGCCCCCGTAGGTCGCGATGCCACCGATGAGCGTCAGTCCGGAGATGGTCGCCTGCACCGTCCTGTCGACCTGGAACACCCCGCTGAGCCCGCCGCCGCTGATCGTCACGCCCGCCGCCGGGCCCGTGACGGTCTCGGCCTCGCCAGTGTTGCTCAGCTCGAGCTGACTGCCCGTCAGGGTGATCGTCTGCGGCGTGCCGAACACGCCCGGATCGAAGCTGATGGCCGCGTTCCCCGAGGTGTCGGCGTTGGCGAAGTCCACGGCCAGCGGCAGGCTCAGCAGGCCGGCCCCGGCGAAGAGCGAGCTGCTCGTCGTGTTCACGACCAGCCTGGTGAAGGCCGGACCCGCATTGGTGAGGTCGAAGGTGGCCGGGGCCACGCCGAGCCCTGACGCCGTGACCGTGTAGGACCCGACGATGTTGTTGGGTCCGCCGATGACGCCGGCCTCGCCGCCGGCGATGATGTCGGAGGAGGCCAGCAGGATCGCCGTGGCGCCGTTGGTCGCCGGATTGGCGGCGAACTGGATAATTCCTCCGTCCACCGGCTCGACCGGGTTCTTCGCCGTTACCATCACCGCGAGGGGATTGAAGGCCGCGCCGATCGTCGCGGTCTGCGGCGTGCTGCCGGCGACGGGGGTCAGCGTGAATCCCTGGCTCTCGAAGGCGCCGATGTCAACGGCACCGACGCGAGGCTCGCCGCGCTGGTCGGTGGCCGGGGCGCCGGCGGAGGTGCCGGCATCGATCGCCGGGCTGCCGGGCAGGAGTGGGATGGTCTCGGTGGGTCCGCCGTAGTGGCCGAGGGATCCCAGCCCCGGATTGGCGACGCCGACCTGGTTGCCGCCGACTCCATTAACCAGGCCGTCGGAGCCGCCGGTGCCGATCAGGTTGTAGGTGCCCGCGACGGTGCCGAAAATGTCGTTGGGAATGAGACCGCTGAAAGTGTAGAAGGTGTTACCGGTGACGATCGTGTCGGTCAGAGTTACGGTGCCGCCCGAGTTCCGGATGCCGCCGCCGATGCCCCTGGCGGAATTGGCCGTGATGGTCGAGCTGGTCATCATCAGGGTGCCGCTATTGAAGACGCCGCCGCCGTCGCCGGCGAAGTAGTTGCCGTCGGCCTGGTTGGCCGTGATGGTTGAGTCCGAGAGCGTCAGAGTGCCGTCGTTGTAGATCCCGCCTCCGTCCGCCGGGTCGATGCCGTTGCCGGCGGTGTTGCCGCTGACGGTGCAGTCGGCCAACGTTAGCGTGCCGCTGTTGTTCACGCCGCCGCCGTTGCCGTCCGTCTGGTGGCCCCCGGTGATCGTCAGCCCCGTCATCGATGCAGTGACGCCCTTGTCGACCTGGAACACCCCGCTGAGCCCGCCGCCGCTGATCGTCAGTCCGGCCGAGGGTCCCGTGATCGTCTCGGTCCCCGCGGTGTCGCTCAGCTCGAGCGGGCCGTTCGTCAGCTTGATCGTCTGCGCGGTGGCGAAGACGGTGCTGTCGAACGTGATGGTCTCGATCCCCCCGCTCGCATTGGCCGTCGCGATCGCCTGGCGCAGGTCGATCTGGCCGGTGACGGGTGTGTCGGTGGGGTTGTCCACCACGATGGTGGACAGCAGCTTGCGCTCCTCCAGCACCAGGAGCGTCGGCCGGAGCCGCGGCCGTCTCCGGTCCTCGGCCCTTCGAGACGCGCGCCGCCGCCGATCCCATGCCGCGAGTTGAAAGATCATCGGTCGCACTCCTGGTGTTGAGAGACCTGGGGAAAGGACGCCTGGCAGCCGGCTCCGACGTATGCCCGCGCGGACGATGGACCACAAGCCGTCGAGGATCCGGCGGACGCCATGGCCCGCCAGTCGAGGTTCTCGGGCAAGAGACGAAGAGACGGTTTGACGAACGCCCATGCGGCGTCGCGGACATCTCCGGGGTCGGGTCGGTCGTCGGGTGATTTCCCCGATCCAGCGAGGGGAACCGGGCTGCACTTCCTGGTACGCTCTGGAGTATTCCCGCCGGTGTGACAGGACTTTTCCGGGCGATTCGAGGAGCCTTCGCGCAGCCCGAACCGTCCCGACCCGAGTGGCGGGGATGCCACGTCGGGACAGCCGCAGGCCGCCGGGACACCGGCGGTGGATCAGGCGATCAGCTCGCCCATCTCCTCCTTGAGCCGTCGGAGCACGCGCGACTTGGCCTGGCGGACGGCATTGGCCGTGATCCCCAGCTCCGCCGCCACCTCCGTGGGCGAGCGGTCCTCCACGGCCACCCGCCAGAAGGCCCTCCAGGTGCGCTCCTCGAACTGATCGCGCACCAGGCTGACGGCCCGATGGAACACGCCGGCGAGGTCAGCCGGGGCCTCGGAGAGGTCGGGCTCGTCCGAGGGGGTGGGGACCTCCTGAAGCCGCATCTGGGCATCGGTCCCGCCAGCCGCGGCCTCACCCCGGTCCTGGAAGTAGTGCAGGAGCTTGTGCCGCGCGATTCCACGCATCCAGGCGCGGAAGGTCGTGCCGGGCCGGTCGGCCCGAAACCTCCCCAGATTCGCGGAAACCGCGGCGAAAACGTCCTGCGAGACATCCGGGATGTCGTGATCCGGGATCCCCGCCTGCCGGCACCAGTGACGCACCAGCGGTGCGTAGATGATCACGATCCGCTCCCAGGCGTCCGGCTCCCGGGCCACGGCGCGGCGCAGCAGGGACGTCGAGGTCGGATCATTGTCACTCATCGCGCTTCGCTCCACATCGGTCCGGTGGCGTGCGAATCGACCGGATTCCTGGGTGCACCGTGACTCGATCTGGCTGCATCCGATGTGGAGGCCAGGGCCGGGTTTCCGGCCGATGGTGGCATGGATGCCCTGCGTTGCCCCGGTTGACCCTTTCCGGGTGCCGCTCAATAAATAGTGTCACGTCCACGGGAATCCTGATTATGCTGTCAGGCGATTGCAGACCGAAAGCATAGAATAAGCGGCATCCGGAATTCCATCCTCTCGCTCCGAATGTCGGGGGTGCAGAGTCCGGCACGAGGGGGAGCGAATGAGCCTGATCGCTTGCCCGAGCCAGGAGCGGCTATTCGCCTTCGCCGTGGGCGAATTGCCCGAGACTGAGCTGGCCGAGGTAGCCGAGCACCTGGAGCGGTGCCTCCGATGCGGCGAACAGGCCGGGCAGCTCGACCGGGCGACCGACCCGATCCTGGCCGGGCTGCGACTCCTCGGGGATCTGGGGCCGAGTACGCGGGAGGCGGCGCGAGAGACGCACGCATGGGCCGGGCCCAGGGATGTCCCGGTCCTGACCGGGACCTGGGGCGAGTTCCGGATCGTGCGCGAGATCGGCCGGGGGGGCATGGGGGTCGTCTACGAGGCGTATCAGGAGTCGCTCAACCGGCACGTCGCCGTCAAGCTGCTCCGCGAGCCGGCCGACCTGGCGCGGTTTCGGCGCGAGGCCAGGGCGGCCGCCCGGCTGCACCACACCAACATCGTCCCGGTCCACGGCGTCGGCGAGCACGCCGGGCGGCACTATTACGTCATGCAGTACATTGTCGGCCGGGGGCTCGACGGGGCGCTGCGGAGGCCCTGGGCGGCCGACGAGGGCGGGGCAAATCCGGCGGCCGACTACCGCGAGGTGGCGCGGATCGCGCTGCAGGCCGCCGAGGCCCTCGCCCACGCGCACGAACAGGGCGTCGTCCATCGCGACATCAAGCCGTCGAACATCCTGCTCGACGAGCGGGGCACCGTCTGGATCACCGACTTCGGCCTGGCGCAGGACTCGGCCGACACCCAGACGCTGACCCACACCGGCGACCTGCTGGGGACCATCCGGTACATGGCGCCGGAGCGGTTCGCCGGCCGGACCGACGCGGGGGCCGACGTCTACGGGCTGGGGGCGACGCTCTACGAGCTGGCGTGCGGTCGGCCGGCCTTCCCGCACGCCGATCGGGCTGTGCTGATGCATCAGATCCTGCATAGCGATCCGACCCGGCCCCGGCAGGTCGACCCCCGGCTGCCGCGTGACCTGGAGACGATCATCCTGAAGGCGATGGCGCGGGATCCAGCCCATCGCTACGGGACCGCGGCCGAGCTGGCCGACGACCTTCGCCGATACCTGGCCGACCGGCCGATCCGTGCCCGTCGGGCCGGCGAGGTGGAGAAGTTCCTGCGGTGGTGTCATCGCAACCCGGCCCTGGCCGGCCTGCTCGTGACGCTGGCGCTGGTCTTCTGGGTCGGGTTTGCCCTGGTCGCCTGGGAGTGGCGCCAGGCCGTCGCCGAGCGACTGGCCAGGGACACTGAGCGGCTCAATGCGATCGCCGCCGAGGGCCGGGCGCGCCTCGCGCGCGACCGCGCCGAGGCGGAGGCCGGCCGGGCCCGCGATGCCGCCGAGCGGGCCGAGGGCCGCCTCTATTCCGCCCTGATCTCTCGCGCGCGACTGGAGCAGCAGACCGACAATACGACCGGGGCCGAGGCCGTCCTCGACCTCTGCGAGCCGCGCCGCCGCGGCTGGGAATGGCACTTCCTCAAGGCGCTCGATCACACCGAGTTGCTCTGCCTGAGCGACGGCGACGGCTGGGTCTGCCGGGTCGCCTGCAGTCCGGACGGCCGCCTCATCGCGACGGCCGGGGGCGGTGACCCCGACTTTCGGCTGGAGCGGTCAGGGACGGTCCGACCTGGCCACGTCAGCCTCTGGGACGCCACGACCGGCCGGCTGATCCGCACTCTCCGCGATCATACCCACCTGGTGCTCAATGTCGCCTTCAGCCCCGATGGCCGCACCCTCGCCAGCGCCAGCTACGATGGCACGGCGCGGTTGTATGACGTGGCCACGGGCCGCCCGTTACGGACAATCGCCGGCGGCAAGCGGCCCTTCCCCGGCGCCGACAAGCTGGTGGGGCGGCTACCGCTGGCCTTCAGCCCCGACGGCCGTCGGCTGGCGATGGGTAGCGAGGATCGCACGCTGGCGATCCGGGACATCGGGACCGGCGAGCGGGTCGCCTCACTGGCGGCCCAGCCGTATGGCTACGATCACGCCGTCTTCAGCCCCGACGGCCGATGGCTCGCGACCCTCTCCCCGGCCAGCCCGGGAGGGCACGAGCGGCTCGCCCGGCTCTGGGACGCGGCGACGCTGGCGGAGGTGACCTCGTTCGAGGGCGGTCCGTATTACACCGACCTGGCCTTCAACGCCGGCTCCGACCTCCTGGCCGGCTCGCACCGCGACGGCACCCTGGTCCTGTGGGAAGTCCGCTCCGGCAAGGTCTACAAGGGCTTCGCCGGGCCGCTGGGCGCCACGCTGGCGGTCGCGATCCGACCCGACACCGCGATGGTCGCCCTCGCGGGCGAGGACGGCGTCGTCCGCGTCTGGGCCGCGGGCACCGGGCAGTCGCAGCCGGCCGTCCGCGGGCACCTCGCCGGCGTTACCGATCTGGCCTTCACCCCCGACTGCCAGCGGCTCATCAGCGCCAGCCGCGACGGCACAACACGTGTCTGGGACCTCCTGGACAACCCCGAGATCAGCCCGGTCTTCGACGAGATCAACCAGATCCAGGCGATCGCGTATTCCGAGGACGCTCGGCAGTTCCTGGCGCTCGATCGCCTGGGGCGGCTGGCACGCTACGAGTCCGGGTCACGGGTGCCGCTGGGCTTCGAGGCGATCGACGTGGCGCCGGGGTACGAGTCGCCCTCCGAGCTCGCCGCCTTCGACGCCTCGGGCCGGCGGCTGGTCGCCGTGGATCAGCGCCATCGTCGCGACGCAGTCTGCCTGGACCTGCGCGGAGCCGGAGCGCGGGTCGCCCTGCGGGGCTCGCGCCGCGCGATCGCATGGGCCGCCCTCTCGGCCGACGGCACCCGCGCCGCCACGGCCTCGCGACCGCCCCAGCCTAGCGACGAGCCAGGCGGCGAGGCGATCGTCTGGGACGCGAACAACGGCCATCCGATCTTCCACTGGACCTCGCCGCACGACCAGCCGCGGCGGATCGCGCTGGATCCGAGCGGGCGGCGGCTAGCACTCGTGGCCGTCCGGAACGGCTCGGATTCCCCGCTCGAGGAGGGGCCGGACGCCGCACCCTACCTGGTCGTGTTCGACGTGCCCTCCGGCCGCGAGGTCTTCCGCCAGGATCCGCTCGGCGAGCCCTGCCTGGCGCTGGGCTTCGATCCCGACGGGCGACGGCTGGCCGGGGCCGGCCTGCGCCGCGGCGTGTGGGTCTGGGACGTCGCGACGGGCGAGCGACTCGTGGCCGCGGCACACGGCCCGGCAATGGCCCGCGACCTGGCCTTCAGCCCCGACGGTCGACGGCTGGCGATCGCAACTCGCGAGCTGATCCAGATCGTGGACGCCGCGAGCGGCATCGAATCGCTGACGTTGCGCGGCTGGCCGCAACGGTGGGGAGCCGTCCACCAGGCCAACCCTCGGGTGCGCTTCCGGCCCGACGGGATGGGCATCCTGGCCGTCTGCGGCGAGATCTACGTGGGTCTCAGCGAGTGGACCGTCGCCCCCATCAATCGCGCGACGCGCCTCCGCGATTCGCGCCGCCGGACGACCGCACGCACGCTCGAAAATGCCCGAACCCGGTCGCTCCTTCCCGACGCGAAGCCCTCGGGGTTCGCCTGGATGGCCGGCCTCAGCCTGGAGACTCCGTCGCAGTTTCTCCTTCGGGGCCGGATCTTCGCCCGGGTTGGTCTGACTGACCAGGCCAGGGTCGACTTTGCACGCGCCGCGGCGATGGCCGGCGACAGTGACGGCGATGCGATCGCCTTCCAGGCGGGCAGCGCCCTCGCCGAGGCCGGCTGCTTCGACCAGGCAGGCGCCTGGTTCGCCCGGCTCGGCGGCCGCACCCCGTTCGGTTATCTCGATCCGGATCCCCGGTCGTGGTGCGCGCACGCCGCACGCCGCCTGCTCAGCGGCGACGATGCCGGTTATCGTGGCCTCTGCCGCGAGATGGCCCGGCGCTTCGCACGGGACCAACTCCCGGAGGCGCTGGCGCTGGCCCGGGCGTGCGTCCTGGCCCCCAACGCGCTGGACGACCCGGCCGCGGTGGTCCGCCTGGCGGAGCGCGCCCGCGACCTCGCCGACGCCGGTCGGGACGAGACGGCGAAGACCGTCAGCCGTTTCGTCCTGGCCGTAGCCCACGACCGGGCCGGCGACCCGGCGGCGGCCGAGCGGATCTGCCGTGATGCCCTGGCCCGCCGGCCCGGCGGAATGGCCGCGGCGATCGGCCACGCCCGGCTGGCTTCGGCCCTCCTCCGCCGCTCGCGCCGCGACGGCACCCGCGCCGGCCGGGACGAAGCGGGCCGCTGGGCCCGCACACCGGCCGACGCCTGCGCGAGGGACCTGCGGCGCCGCTCCCACCTCGACGCCGGATGGGATCAGGACCGGTGCGAACTGCTGCTGGCGCGGCGCGAGGCCGAGTTGCTGCTCCGCGACGCCGATTTCCCGGCCAATCCCTTTGCGCTGTAAGGCGCCTCGATGATCCCTCGCCTCATCGCTTCGGGCTCGCCGGCCTTCGTTCCTGCTTCCGGTTCCTTTTTATGTCACGAATGTGTCTTCCTGTAGAATATATGTTCGCATAATCACTCTGATGGATTTCATTTCGGAGGGGGGGACGACGTACATGGCGCGCGAGAATGAACTTCGACTGGCCGCGCACGACTCCGGGGAGGATTTGATGGCAGCGTGGGGAACGGAGAAAGGGGTCTGGAACGGAGAAAGGGGTCTGGAACCTTTATTGACACCACGTTCCATCTCTGGTAGCTTCCGGGCATGTCAAGACCACCGCGAGCGGCCGAGGGGGGACTCATCTATCACTCCCTCAACCGCGCCAACGCCCGGCTGGCCATCTTCGAGGACGACGAGGACTACGCCGCCTTCGAGCGAGTCCTTGCCGAGGCGAGCGCTCGCCACGACATGCGGCTGCTGGCCTACTGCCTCATGCCCAATCACTTCCACCTGCTGCTCTGGCCGCGGGGCGACGGCGACCTGTCGGCCTTCATGCGCTGGCTGACGGTGACGCACACGCAGCGATGGCACGCCCACCACGGCACGGCGGGGACCGGCCACCTGTACCAGGGCCGGTTCAAGTCGTTCCCGGTGCAGTCGGACGAGCACTTCCTGACCGTTTGCCGGTACGTGGAGCGGAACGCGCTGAGGGCGGGCCTGGTCAAGCGAGCGCAGGAATGGCCGTGGTGCAGCCTGGCCGCCCGGCGGCCGCGTGGCGGTGCCGCGGCAGAACGGCCGGTGCTGACGCCCTGGCCGATCGACCGGCCGCGGGACTGGACGACCCGGGTGAACCGTCCGTTCGGGCCGGAGGAGGAGGCCGCGGTCCGGCGCAGCATCGAGCGGGGTCAGCCGTACGGGTCGGAGTCGTGGCGCACCTCCATGGCGGCGAGGCTGGGGATCGAGTCCACAATGAGGCCCCGCGGTAGACCCCGGAAGCGTGGAATCGGTTCCTGACCCCTTTCTGCCCGCCTGACCCCTTTCTGCCCGCCCCCTTTCTGCCCGCGGTAGACCCCGGAAGCGTGGAATCGGTTCCTGACCCCTTTCTGCCCTCCGGTTCCTGACCCCTTTCTGCCCTCCGCGGTAGACCCCGGAAGCGTGGAATCGGTTCCTGACCCCTTTCTGCCCTCCTGACCCCTTTCTGCCCTCCGGGAGAAGAGCGCTCGTTATTGGCGGCGTGGCCGATCGACGTGCCAGCGGATTGGCTCGATCGGGTCCATCGTGCCGAGGAGGAACAGGAACTGGAATCGCTTCGCCGGAGCGTGCAACGCGGTCGCCCGTTCGGCCAGCCGGAGTGGCCGAAGGAAATCGCCAAGCGAC
>JAKAUH010000377.1 GCA_021818605.1 Planctomycetota bacterium | reverse complement strand
TTCCGGGCCGGTCGGTGCGGATCGGAGTCAGGCTGAGAGCCTGACCTACTACGGACGGCCGGGCCGTTCCGTTCCGTCCGGGCAGATCGACATGAGTCAGGCTGAGAGCCTGACCAACTACGACTACGGCTCCGCCATTTTCTCGTCCCGATTCCTGGACAAAATCCCAGAACCCTAGGGTTCTGGGATTCTGTCCCAACCGGATCGGCCGAAGGGACCATCTGATGGGAATCGCCTTGAGCCGCCGGAAGACAACTCCGACGCCGCCTCGCCTCGACCGCGATGCCATCAAGGCCCGGCTGGACGTCGCCGCCGTGGCGACCGCCCTGTTCGGACCAGCCCCGAAACAAGCCGGCCGCACGCTGGCCTGGTGCTGTCCGTTTCACGACGACCATGATCCCAGCCTCCAGGTGGACCCCGTCCATCAGCACTGGAAATGCTGGCCCTGCGACCTCGGCGGCGATGCCATCGCCCTGATCATGCAGGTCAGGAAGCTGGCGTTCCCCGACGCCCTTGCCGCCGCCGCCGAGATGGTGGGTATCGGTATCGGTATCGGTGTCAGTGACAGTGTCGGTGCCGGTGCCGGTGCCGCGACCTCGACCGTCGCCGCCAGGGCGGCGGGCCTGACTCGCGATCAGGCCGAGCGAACCGTCAACGAGGCCGCACGGCGGATCTGGGAGCCGGAGGGCCGCCAGGCGCTGGCGTACCTTCAGGGTCGAGGACTCTCGGCCGAGACGATTCGAGCCCATCGGCTCGGCTGGGCCGACGACATCCGCATGCCCCGGCGCGACGGGGCCGGCAACGGCACCTGGCGGCTGGCGGGGGTCGTTATCCCCTGGCTCGACTCGGGCCGGCTGGTCCGGGTGAGGGTGCGGCGGCTCGAGCCGGAGGAAGCGAATGCAAATCGAAAGAGTTCGCGCTATCTTGAGGTGTTCACGTCGAGCTGGCGTGTGTATCCCGGGCCGGCGGCGATCCGGCCCGGGTTGCCGCTGGCGGTCTGCGAGGGCGAGCTGGATGCGCTCTTGCTCGGCCAGGCGCTGGTGGGCCTGGCGGGCGTGGCGACGTTCGGCAGCTCGTCGAGCCGGGCCGATCCCTCGTTGTGGGTCGCGATCGCGCGGTGCTCGGGGACCTTCGCGGCGCTCGACGCCGACACCGCCGGGGACCGCGCCGCCGCCGAGTGGGACGGCCGATCGATGCGCGTCCGGCCGCCGGCCGGCAAGGACTGGACCGAGAGCGTAAGAGCCGGGATCGACCTCCGCCGCTGGTGGCTGGAGGATCATTTCCCGGCCGGGTTCGATCGCGAAGAACGGGCCGCCATCATGGAGTTCGATGGCGGGTTGGCTCGCTCGGAGGCCGAATCGAAAGCGAAGGCAGGTATTCTCGGGAGGATTCATTGAGCACGCACCGCAGTACCTGGAAGCGCCGCGAGCGCGACGCCGCCCGGCTGTTTGGCGCAAGGCGCCAGGTCGGATCGGGGTCGTGCGGTCAGCCCGACCGGAGCCGGTCGGATTCGACGCACGATCGCCTGTTCATTGAGACAAAGATGCGCGCGTCGTCGTCCGTGCGGACGATCTGGGAGAAGACCGCCGCGCTGGCGAAGGCCGAGGGCCGGACGCCGGTCGTGATGCTGTACGCCAAGGGGAAAACGGGCGCCCTGGTCGTCGTGCACGAGATGCACCTGGCCGCCGTCGCCACCGAGCTGGCGACCGCCCCGGGCGGCGAGGTCGAGCCGTCGCCATTGATCCAGGACGTCGAGCCGTTCCACCCCGGCGACGGGATCGGACCGCCTGGCGACGAGGGTTGAAGGCTCGGCTATAATCCAGTGAAACGGGTCGCGGGCCTCGACGGCGAGGCCCGCGAGCGAAAAGCGAGGGTGGGGTGAAATGACATGGCCGGGCCGACCGACCTGCCGACCGAAGACGTGAAGGATCTCCGCGAGTCGCAGAAGCGGCTGGCCGGGGAGGTCCATGAGATTCGGGGCGAGCTGGCAGGGCTTCGCCTGGAGATGGCCGAGAAGTTTGGCGAGTTTCGCACCGAGATGGCCGGAAGTCTGGGCGCGATCAACGGGACCCTGGAATCGCTCCGCACGCGGCTGGACCATTCGGTCTCGGTGGCCAAATGGACCGTGGGAATCCTGATGCCGATCATCGTGGGCCTGATCGGCACGGCGGTCTGGCTGACCTGGCACGCGGCCAAACTCGACTCCCGGGTCGAGCGGCTGGAGAACGCGGCCCACGTCGAACGTCCCACGGTCAAGCGTTGAGCTCGCTCGCTCGCTCGCTCGTTCGTTCGCCCGTGCCGGCGTCAAAGCTCGGCGTTGACGCCGGCCACGTCTTCCTCGGTGAGGTGATACACATAGATCGAATGCCCGATCGGCGGCATGATCGGGCGGAAGCGGCGGAAGTACTCGAAGGCGTGGACTCCGCCAGGCCCGGGGTGATAGTTCCACTGCGGCTGGGTCGCCTCGGGGACGGTCAAGGGCGGTGCGGGGTCATACAGGCCCCACCGCAGGCCATACAGCAGCGAGGCGCTCACCGCGTAATAACCCGGCGTCAGCCGGGGCGCAGGACCGATCAGCCGGGGGCTCGACCGGCCGAACATCGGGTCCACCGTGCCAGGCAGGCCCGGCGGCAGGAACCACCGGAACGGCTCGCCGCGCATCGCGAAGATCGACGGGTTGATCTGCCCGAAGTACGCCAGGCCGATCGGCTGATCCGGGATGGTTTCCTTCCACCAGCGCTGAAGCGCCACCAGGTCCTGGCCCCAGTCGAGGTTGCTGTCGATCAGGTGCGGCGGCATGCGGTCCGGGCCGCCCGACGCCCAGTTGAAATACGCCAGGTAGTGCGGATGAATCCACAGTGATGCCGCGACCGTCAGCGCGAGCGATCCCGCCACGACGCTCCCCGCCACTCGCCGCCAGGGCGAGCGCATGGCCTGGCACCACGGCACCACCTTGCCGATCGAGATGAACACATAAGGCAAGATCCCAATAACATAGCGCAGGCCCAGGTTGATGTCGGTCAGCAGCGTCATCGAGAGCAAGATCAGCGCCGGCACGAGCATCAGGCCCAGCTCGTCGAACCAGCCGGCGCGGGTGCGCTTCATCAGGGCGAGCGGCACCAGGGAAATCGCCAGCAGCAGCCAGGTCCCCTCGGGGATCTTGTAGAGGAGCGCCATGAGGTAGTAGCTTTTCCAGCCGGTGCGCCGTAGCTCGCCGTCGAGGTAGACGAGGTACGCCTGCCGGCTCTCGCGGTCGGACTCGGGCGTGCGGCGGAGTTGCTCGATCACCGCGGCCTTCTGGCGGGGGCCCTGGATCTCGACCGCGGCGAAATACCGGTTGGGAATGCCCTCGGTCTCGATCTTCTGCTCGTCGAAGCCTTCGAGGTAATGGCGAGGCAGTGGCACCGGCAGCCGCTCCAGCCAGGTCCCGCGGAACCGGTTCACGCGGAACTGCCACGAGGCCTCGAACAGCTCGTTCCGGCTATGCGGACGCACCATCCCCGGCGGGACCGGCCGGGTGAGAGTCCGCGAGCCGAACTCGAACTTGCCCAGCCGCGTGCCGACCCCCTCGAAGCCGTAGCCGATGTCGATCGTCAGAACGGAGAGCGCGACGATCGCCGCGCCGTGGGCGAGGGTTCGCGCCAGGTATCGCAGCGTGCTATCCGGCGACTCTGCAGGGCCGGCCGGCCGGCCGGCCAGGGCGAGGCGAATCAGCCAGAGGATCGGCCAGGCGCCGTAGAGCAAAAGCATGCTGAACTTGGATAGCTGCGCGATGCCCAGCAGCAGCCCCGCGATGACAGCCCGCCGCCAGGTTGGGGTGCCGAGGTAACGCCAGAAGGCATAGGTCGCCGCGACGCCCATCACCGTTGAGCTGGCGTCGGAGGTGATCAGCCGTCCGTGCGCCAGGATGTTCGGGCAGAATGTCCACAGGGCCAGGCTGAGCAGGCCCGCGAGCTTGCCATAAAGCCGGGCCGACCAGGCAAAGACGACCAGGCCGCCGAGGACCGTGAAGATCGGCATGGTTAGCCGGGCGAGCTGGAGCATCTCGAAATAGCGGCCGGCGTTGAGGATCGCGAAGAACTGCGAGAAGGTCGTCTGCGACGGGTCCTTGCCGGTCCAGCTTGAGTGCGAGTACAGCGGCTGGGTGTTCGGCCCCATCATCAGGACCGGTAGCGCGGCCACGAGCTTGAACAGCGGCGGGTTGTGGTGGTAGAGCCGGAACGTCCCCTTCTGCCAGTAGGTGATCCCGGCCGGCAGGTGGACGACCTCGTCGACCGTGGCGTTCTCGACGAGCAGGCTGCGCGCGGCCAGGGCGTAGTGCAGGACGAGCAGGGCCGCAACGGCGACGATCGTCCAGCGCCGCGATCGCGGAGAGGCCGGCGAGTCGGGCGCGGGTGGTGCCGGTGCAGGCGTTGGGTCTTGCGGGGTTGGCTTTGGGTTTCGTCTCGGTTTCCGGGGCAAGGTCGAACTCCGCAACGTGATCTCGGCTGGACGGGCAATCCGGGCAGACGGACGTCCGTGTAGGTCAGGCTCTCAGCCTGACACGGGTGATCGGCCGGCCCGAGTCAGGCTAAGAGTCTGACCTACGCTGGATCGACGGGCCGGGTTGGCCCGGCGCGCTCAAACCCGTCGGGCAGGAATGCCCGAGCTACTTGTTATGCACCAGCTCGCTGATCGTGTGGAACGAGTGCCGCAGGTCGTTGTAGAGCTGCCGGTAGACCGCGTAGGCGCGGTCGTAGTACGGGCGGATCTTCGCGTCCATGGGGGTCGAGTCGATCACGCGGATCGTGGCATCGCAGGCCTCGGGGACCGAGGCGAATGCGCCCGTGCCGACCTGGGCGAGTAGCGCGACGCCGTAGGCCGGGCCCTCGCTGGCGTTGATGGTGTGGACGTCGCAGCCGTAGATATCGGCCTGGATCTGCCGCCAGAGCGGGTTGCGCGCGCCGCCGCCCGAGACGCGCACCTGCTCGATCGCCACGCCCATCTCGCGGATCAGTTCGAGGCTGTCGCGCATGGCGAACGTCGCCCCTTCGAGCACGCTGCGGATCAGGTGCGGCCGGCCGTGGCGGACGGTTAATCCCACCCACGCGCCCTTGGCGTCCGGGTCGAAGTGCGGCGTGCGCTCGCCGGTGAGGTACGGCAGGAAGAACAGGCCCTCAGCGCCTGGTCCGGCGAGGGCGGCCTCGGCGGTGAGCAAGTAGTACGGGTCCTCGCCCCGTTGCTTCGCCGCGGCGACCTCGGCCTTGCCCAGCTCGTTGCGGAACCACTGGAAGCTGCCTCCGGCCGCGAGCACGACGCCCATGACGTGCCACGCGCCCGGCACCGCGTGACACCCGCGCTGGAGACGCCCGAGCGGGTCGAAGCCAGGCTGATCGGCGTGCGCGAAGACCACGCCCGAGGTCCCCATCGTCGCCGACACGACGCCCTGACGCACGATCCCGTTGCCGACCGCGCCGGCCGGCTGGTCGCCGCCGCCGCCCACGATCGGCGTCCCGGGCTTCAGACCGGTCGCCTTCGCGGCGATCTCGCTCACCTTCGCCGAGACCTCGGGGCTCTCGTAACACGGCGGCAGGAGCGTGGGGTCGAGGCTCAGCTTGCCCAGCAGCTCGGTGCTCCAGCGCCGATTGGCCACGTCGAGCATCAAGGTCCCCGAGGCGTCGCTGACCTCGGTGGCATACGTGCCGCTCAGCCGGTAGCGCGCGTAGTCCTTGGGCAGGAGAACCTGCCGCACGCGATCCCAGTTCTTCGGCTCGTGGCGGCGGACCCAGAGCAGCTTGGGCGCGGTGAAGCCCGTGAGCGCCGGATTCGCGACCATGCGGATGAGCGCCTCGCGACCGCCGGCCTTCTCCTCGATCTCGACGCATTCCTCGGCCGTGCGCTGGTCGTTCCAGAGCAGGGCCGGCCGGATCACCTCGCCCGAATCAGCCAGGAAGACCGAGCCGTGCATCTGGCCGCTCAGGCCGATGCCGGCGATGTCCTCGGCGCGAAAGGTCCCGGTGGCCAGGACGCCGCGGATGGTGTCGACGGTCGCGTCCCACCAGAGCGACGGAGCCTGCTCGGACCAGCCTGGCCGGGGGTGGTCGCAGGGATACTCGGCCGTCGCCGCCGCCAGGATGTTCCCGCGCTCGTCGATGGCCAGCGTCTTGGTGCCCGAGGTGCCGATGTCGATGCCGAGCGTGACGCTCACGGCGTGATCTCCCAGCGCTCGCCGCAACGGAGCACGCGGGCCTCGACCCCCTCGGGGAGCCGGCGGGCCTCGCGGATGACATCCGTCACGGGTACGGTGTTGAATGTGAACATGTCGTAGTGGTGCGGGACGACGAACCGCGGGCGGACCGTGCGGGCGAGGCCGACGGCCTCGGCCGCCGACATGTTCCCCGGCACGCCCCGCGCCGGATCACGGCCGTTGATCGGCAGGAACATCGCGTCGAACCGATCATTTCCCAGCCGCCCCGCCAGGCCATCGTACGCGATGCCATCGCCGCTGTGGTAGAGCCGACGCCCGTCGACCTCGACCACAAACCCGAGGTAAAGATGACGGCCCTGGTCGTCCGTGTCGAGCTCCTCGTGCGCCGAGGCAACCCCGCGCACCGTGAACCCGTCGCGAACCACCGTGTTGCCGTCGTCGAGTCCGACCAGCCGCGCGGCCGGCAGGCCCAGGCCGATCGCGTGATCGAGCAGTGAGGCCGGTAGCATCAACGTCGCCCCCGGCGACGCCGCCATGAGGGCCGGAAGAGTCCCCGGGTCGATGTGGTCCGAGTGCTTGTGGCTGGCGAGCACGACCGCGACGTCCCGCAGGTCGCCGCCGGTCAGCGGCGCCCGGGTCATCCGGACATGCGGCCGGGCGGTGCCCGCGTACTTCTGGCTCAGGTGCTCGGATAGATAAGGGTCGATGACCAGGAGCCCCGCGCGCGACTTCACCACAAAGCCGCTCTGCCCCAGCCACCAGACGTACAGCATGCCCGGCCCCGGAATCGAGTCGCGGATTTCCGCGACCAGCTCGGCACCGCTCCTGACCGGCTCGATCATGACTTCAACTCGCGGCGAACGATGCGGACCCCCTCGACCATCGCGCGGGCCTTGGCCGTGGCGACGTGTCGCGCCGTTTGCGAGAACTCGCAGTCGGGCGTCACCGACACGCGGCGGGCCTCGACGTATTTCAGCACCTGCCGCAGCCGTTCGGCGACCAGCTCGGCGGGCTCGATCCAGGTGTTCTTGACGTCCACCAGCCCGACGGCGACGTCCATCGATTCGGGCAACTCGGCCAGTAGCTCGACCTCGGCCATCTCGCGGCTGGCGAATTCGAGCGCAAGCTGATTCACGGCCGCGCGGCCCACCTGCGGGAACAGCGGTCGGTACGACCGCCGGCCGACGGCGCGGGCGCGGTAGTTTCCGAAGCACATGTGCATACTGAGATAGGCTTTGACGCCCTGGACCGTGCGAGCGATGACATCGAGGAAGTGTTCGCCCGAACCGGGGTGGCAGGCGAAGCTGGGCTCGTCGAGCTGGATGAAATCGACGCCGGCGGCGTCGAGGGCGAGCAACTCGGCATGGACGATCGGCACCAGGGCCTCGGTGATCGCCGTGCGACTGGGATAGACGTCGCCGCCGTCGATGCAGCCGGCGAGGGTGAACGGGCCCGGGACGGGGACCTTGGCGGGTGCGTCGGTGACCTCGCGGAGCCGGCGGTACTCGGCGATTGTCCCCAGCCCGGCGGGGGCCGAGAGCGGTGCGACGCACCGATAGCGGTCCCGCTGGTCGTGCGCGGGAGCACCCCAGCGCCGCGCGGGCGGCTGCGGGTCAAGGCCGCCGAGGTACTCGTAGAACCCCAGGTTGAAATCGACGCGCTGCATCTCGCCGTCGGTGATCCGGTCGAGGCCCGCGCGGACCTGGTCGTCGACGGCGAGGCGGACGGCGTCGCGAACAGCCTCGTCGCGGTCGAGCCGGCCGAAGCGCTCGGGCGATTCCCGGACGTCGCCGATGAACTTCTCATACCAGCCGGGGAACGACCAGCTTCCGATGACGGTGGCGGGGATCGTGGGATTGACCATCGCGTGGGGGCCCCAGGGATGAGCCCTCGCGCCTCGCGAGGGCTCATTCCCGATTCTCGCGCGGGCGGCCAGCGAACGGAAGCCCCTGCCGAGGGGATGGAAGGCGAGACAAAGCGGCAGGCCGATTCCGCGGTCTGCCGGTGGCATCGGTCATGAGCGCTCAAGCACGCCCGGGCGGGGGATGAGGAAGCCCTTGACGGCGACGTCGAGCTGGGGCCAGTCCTGGGGCGCGGTGACGACCTCGTAGCCGCGGCCGTCGATGACAACGGTGTCCTCGGTGCGGGCGGCCCCGACGCTTGGGCTCCAGGCCAGCGCGGTGTCGGGCTCGAGCTCGAGCGGGCTGTCCGGTCGCAGGACGACCTCGCGCGGCGAATAGCCGATGATGTTGCCCTGGTAGTCGAGCGTCCATTCGTGGGGACGGTTGAATTTCTCGTAGATGCGCCGGGAGCGGCGGAAGACCTCGGAGATCTTCTCACCCGGCCGGGAGAAGAAGATACAGGTGGCGTCGACCATCGTCGCGAGCGCGTGGTCGTTGCGGTACTCGGGCTCGACGGGGCCGAAGGAGACGGTGCGAGTCACCGAGGCACACAGGCCGTGCCGCCGGCCGGTGACGGCGATCGGCGGAATTCTCGATCCCGAGGACGTGTTCGAGGCGGCGCGTTGCGGCGCGGCCGGGGTCTGCGTCGTCCGGGCGTTGGGAACGGATCCGGCGGCGCTGGTGCCGCCGTTGCAGATCGCCCTGGTGCGGGGACGGCATGCCGTCCCCGCCGTGGTGCCCGAATTGCCGTCGCCGAGCCTGCGCCCGGTCTTGCGGCGGCCGGAATCGGCGTAGGACGATTCCGCCGTGCCGGCCGGCGAAGGTCGAGCCGTCGCGTTCGAGGACGTCGGCGAGCACGGCGACCGGCTCGCGCGGGTCCGCGCCATCGGGGTCGGGTTCGCGAAGTGGCGATGCGGGCAGGCCGGCCCGCTGGCGGCGGATCCGGTCGTA
>JAKAUH010000326.1 GCA_021818605.1 Planctomycetota bacterium | reverse complement strand
TTCTTGCAGGAGCCGCCGGCGCCTCGGCCGATCGCGCCGGGTCGGGCCCTGGTCGAGCCCCAGGAGCCCGGGGCCGCCGGCCGGTTCGCTGCGCCCATGCCGCCGCCGCCCGAGGACGTGCTCAGGGAACTCGATCCGGACGAGCGGAACAACATCAAGGTGTATTCGGCCGTCAATCGCAGCGTCGTCAACATCACCACCGAGGCCACCGGGCTGGGCTTCTTCGGCGATGAGACCTCCAGCGGCAGCGGCTCCGGGTTCGTGATCGACCGGGCCGGGCACGTCCTCACGAATTTTCATGTGATCCAGGGCGCGGATAACGTGCGCGTCACGCTGTTCGACGGCACCGCGCAGGACGCCGAGGTCGTCGGCGCCGATGCCGCCAATTCTACCGGGCCGGACCCCCAGGCTGCCTCTCCGTCGAGCTTCTGCGGGCCACATTACGGCCAGTCGCAGTTTGTGATGGCCGACGGTTCCGTCCATGCGATCAAGTCGAGCATCAGCCCGACCGTCTATCGGGCCCTGGCCACACGCAGCGGTCGCGAGGTCGTCGATCAGGGGGCTTACTGATTCATCGGAGGTTGGCCGGGGAAACAGCCCAGCTCGGCGAGCTCTCGTCGCCTGCGGGCTGGTCGCGATCCTGGCGACGGTGGCCGGCTTCGCGGGGAGCTTCGTGCCGCCGGGGCGCGAGAAGGGCGGCCGGATCCTGGTCGACGACCGCTATTGCGGCATCTGGGAGCCGACGGCGCGGCAGCTCGACACGGGGTGGTACGGGGACTTTCCGACGTACAGCTTCACCTCCCTGGCCGAGTGGTTGGGCAAGTGGTACCCGGTCGACGTGAACACGTCGAAGGTCTACGACGACGAATTGCTGGCGCGCTACGACGTCCTGATCCTGAAGACACCGGAGGAGCCGTTTCCGGATGCCGAGGTCGAGGCGATCGAGCGCTTCGTCCGCCGGGGCGGCGGGCTCTTGCTGGTAGGCGACCACACCAATCTGCTGGGGATGGGCACCCATCTGAATGCACTCTGCGCCCGGCACGGCATCCGATTTCGCTATGACTCCGTTTCGGATGTCGCGACGGGTGGGTTCGTCGACGCGTTCGGCCCGCGGATCGGCCGGCACATCGGGGCGCTGCACGTCGATCACCTGCAATTCATGACCTCGTGCTCGCTTCAGCTTTCGGGTGAGGCCGAGTCGGTGCTGGCGGCGGATGACTGCCGGCGCGAGCCGCACGACTACGCCGGGTCCAGCTTCTTCGGCCGGCGCGGGGCGCATCCCGAGCTGGAGCATGGCCGGACGGTGCTGGCGGCGACGGTGCCGGTCGGCCGGGGTCGGATCGCGGCATTCACGGATAGCACGGTGTGGTCGTCGTTCGCGGTGTTCTCGTTCGACCGCGAGAAGCTGGCAATGGACCTGGTCCGGCTGCTCGACCGCGAGCCGAGCCCGTACGCGGGGCCGTCGCGGTGGTTGTCCGCCGGCGCCGGTCTGATCGCGATCGTGCTCGGCCTGGCGATGGCGAGCCGGGGGCTGGCGCTGCCGACGATCGTGCTGGGACTGGTGGGCTCGTGGGCCGGCATGGCGGCGGCCGAGGGCGCCCATCGCCGGGTTTATGCGTGGCCAGCGCCGAACGCACGCGTCGACGAGGTGATGTTCCTGTGGCAAGGGGGAGCCTGCGCGTTCCCGCCCGTGCTGGGGACGTCCGACTCAGTGCCGCTCGATCGGAGCTATGACACCTTGATGGTGGCCGTGCAGCGGCTGGGCCTGGTGCCGCGGGCCGCCTACACGTACGACGAGATGCTCGAACCCGACCCGCGGGCGGTGTTCGTGATCGCGCCGGTGAATACTCCGCCGAAAGAGACGATGGCGCGGCTGAGGGAGTTCGTCCGATCGGGCGGAAACCTCATCGTGATGGACGACAGCCGGATCGGCGAGAAAGGCAGCGCGCGGGCCTTCCTGGATGAGTTCGACGTCTCGATCGTCTACCACGGCCCCGCGCAGGGCCAGGAGGGCGAGGGCCATTCGCGACCGCACGTGCACATCGGCGGGATGGAGGCGGTCCCGGTGCCGGCCCCCGATGCGTTCCTGGCGCGCAAGGCCACGGGCCGCGGGCAGGTGGTCTACCTGTGGGACGCCGCCAACTTCTCGCGCAACGGCCTGGGCCATTGCTTCGCCAGGCCGTGGGGATCGGCGAAGGGACGGTACGAGACGCTGTTCGCGGTGATGCGCGACGTTCTCGGGATCGCGGCCGGGGATCGGCGGTTTTACGGGGTGCTGTGATCGAGCATCGCGCAGGCTACCGCCGGCGGGACCGGGCGGTTCGCTGTGCCCAGGCGCGGTCGGAGGGGTTCCTGATCGAGGTGGGTGGGGCGGAATAGTCGATCCGCCTCGTGTAGCGGCCTCGATCGTACTCGGTCGCGAACACCGAGGCGAGGTCGAGCGCCACGTCCGGGTCGGCGGCGGACAACGGGACTGGAATCGAGGGGAGCGGGTCCCGGACCGTCCAGGAATACACGCTGCACTGCGGGCGCTCCTCGGCCCGCGAGATGAGTGCGTAATAGTCGGCCTTCGGCAAGGGATCGTCCATCGGCAGGCGCTCGCCTCGCAGGAGCAGGTCGATCTCGACGAGGTGGAGATTCTGCTCGATCCGCTTCCGACGTTTCTGATTATACTCGTAGAATCCCTCGCCGGTCTTGTTGGTGGGCGAGAGAACCTCGATCACCGCGACCGGGATTCGTCCCGGGACCCGCCGGATCTCGATCCAGACCTCACGGATCTCGGTCCTGGTCGTCGGGAGCGACATTCGGAGCGGCTCGAGGGTGATCGTTCCGCGCCGGCCTCGGGCCGCGCGTAACGGTGATACGCAGCCGCGCCGTTCGCGGGCGATGTGGACATCCGGCACGACCGACTTTGCCTGGGTCTCTCCGACATCGATCAGCCGGAGACGTTCGCCGACCTTCGCCACGTAGTGCTCGGGGAGGATGTCGTTCAGGGTATCCCGGCAGTAGGTGACGAAGCCGGCGTGGAAGCCTTCCCACAATCCCTGGGCCTCGATGTAAGGGTCGACGCCGGGAAACGGGCTGGCCATGGTGGGGATCTCCGGACGCGAAACACCGGCTTGCCAGATGGCGTCGGGTTCAGGCGCACTCGGCCCGCGAGCGCCCGCCGCGGCGGCGGACGGGGCCCAGCTCGACGCGGCAGAGGGCCTCGGGGTGGAGATGGGTCCGCGCGGCCTTGCGAACCTGCATCGGCGTCACCGCGGCGATCCGGGCGGGCCACTCCTGCGGCTCGTCGAGCGGCCGGCGCCACCGCTCCAGGTCCAGCAGGCGTTCGGCGCGCTGCTCGACGCCCTGATAATCGAACACCCAGGCCCCGGCCAGGTACTGGCGGGCGCGCTCGACCTCCTCGTCCGAGAACTTGCCCGACCACATCGCGCGGATCTGCTCCACCACGATCGAGACCACCCGGTCCGATTCCTCGGGCATGGTCCCGGCATGGACGCGGAACAACCCGGGCAGGAGGTCGGCCGAGTCGGTCATCCCGCCGCCGATCGCGTACACCAGCCCCATCTCATCGCGGATGATCCGGCCGAGGCGGTCGTTGAAGCCGGGCCCGCTGCCGAAGATGTGATCGAGGATCAGGAGCGCCTCGTAATCGGGGTGGTTTCGCGCGACGCCCAGGTGGCCGAGGTACAGGTGGATCTGGTCGCTGGCATGAGGAATTCGCCGGACCCTCGGCCGTCCCGAGGGCGAGACGGCGGGGAACGGCGGCCGCGATGCCGCGTGCCTGGGCCATCGGCCGAAGCCCGCGGTGACGAGCCGCGACAGCCGTCGCGGGTCGAAGTCGCCGGCGACCGCCAGGATCGCCCCCTCGGGCACGAAGTGCCGGTGATGGTGGGCCAGCACGTCGTCCCGGGTGATCCGCGCCAGCTCGCGGCGGCCACCCCGCGGGTCGCGGGCCAGCGGGTGCTCTCCGTAGACCAGGCCGCGGAAGCTCAATTCGGCCCGGAACGCCGGGTCGTCAAGGTCGCCGCGTAGCTCCGCGGCCATCCGTCGCGCGACCCGCCGGATCGCCTCCTCGGGGAAGGCCGGGCGCTGGACCATGTCGGCGAGTAGTTCCAGCGACGGGGCCAGGTCCTCGGCGCGGATGCGCATCGAGGCCCCCGTCGCCCCAACCTCGATCGAGCCGCCGGCGTCCTCGATCACACTCGCGATGGAGTCGGCGTCGCGCGAGGTCGTCCCCTCCTCGAGCAGCCGGCCGGTCAATGAGGCCACTCCCGGATTCGACTCGCGGACCATGCCGGCATCGCAGTAGAACTCGATCGACACGACTCCGGCGCCGGGCCGCCGGGCCCAGACGAGGCGCAGACCGTTGTCGAGCACGACCCTCCGCGGTCGGTAGTCGGAAAGCCGCGAGCCACCCGCGCCCCGGGCTGCGGCCACCGACGAGGCCGTCGCCAGCGGAGTCGGGCCGTCGCTTGCTCCGTTGGGCGACGCCGGGCTGACGCGCGTGGTCTTCGATCCGGACTCGGCCTGCGACAGCCCGATTGCGACGGTCGCCGCGGTCGCGGATTCCCCGGCGCCGCGGGGCTCGGTCCAGCCGGCGGTCAGTCCCGGTTCGTCAAGGTAGCCGGTGGCCACCCGGCGGATGTCGCGGGCTGTAACGGCCATTGCGGCACGATGTTCGGCCGGCCACGTTCGCCAGTCGCCCCAGAGCGCGGCGTGGCCCAGACCGGATGCCAGCGCCGCCAGGTCGTCCCGTTCCCACCGCCAGGCGGCCTCGAGCCGGCAGCGCGATCGGGCCAGCTCCTCAGGTTGCGGCCCACCTTCCGCCAGGCGCCGGATTTCCGCGAGGATGCGGGCCTCGACGTCGGAGCGCGCGGCGTCCGAATCGAAGTCGACCGCGATCAGGAACTGTCCGCCTCGCTGCGCCGTGCCGTGCGACGCCTCGACCCATGTCGCCAGCCCCGATTCCTCCACAAGGGCCTGCCAGAGTCGCGACCGCCGGCCGAACGAGAGCAGGTCCGAGAGCACGTCGAGTGCGGCCGCGTCGCGGTGCCCGCGGGGCACCGTCCGCCAGCCCAGGAGCCCGCGGCAGACGCCGTCCGGCTCGACGAGGACGAAGTCACGCCGACCAGTCTGCCGGGGTTCATCCACCCGCGGCCGCGCGCGGGCCGCTCGGCCGGTCGGGACGCCCGCGAAAGCCGCGGCGATCCGGTCGAGGGCCCGGCCGGGATGCACGTCCCCCGCCACGACCAGCACCGCGCCATCGGGCCGGTAATGGCGGCGGTAGAACGACTCGAGATCCTCCGCGCGAATCCTCGCCGCGTCTTCGGGCCAGCCCAGGATCGGGTTGCGATACGGGTGGCGCAGGTACGAGACCGCGAGGTGGGTCTGGTCGAGCCGCCCCTGCGGCGAACCCAGCTCGCGCGCCCGCTCCTCGCCGATGACCCGGCGCTCCAGCTCGACTTCGACCGGGTCGAACCGCGCATGGTTCATCCGGTCCGCCTCGATTATCAGCGCCTGCTCCCATCGATTCGCCGGGAACGTGAACCAGTAGTGGGTGCTATCCTCACCCGTCTCGGCGTTGCAATGCCCGCCCAGAGCCGTCACCAGCCGGTCGATCTGCCCCTTCGGGAACCGCTCCGTCCCCTTGAACAGCATGTGCTCGACGAAATGCGCCAGACCCGAGAGCCCCGGCGGCTCGTCGAACGAGCCCACCGGGTAATACAGGTCGACCACCACCACGGGCGTCCCGCGCCGGGGAAGCACCAGGGCGGTCAGCCCATTGTCGAGCCGTCGCTCCTGGACGGGCAGGTCGCCGCCGACAGCGGGCGAGAGGCGGACGGGAGTTCGTCGGGCCATGGGTGCCCCTCGCGATGTGCGTCTGGAATCCCTGCCTCGCCGCATTCGTTGACGACGTGGCGGATCGGCCGCAAGGAAGTTTGGGTCTCAGCGGATTCGAAGAAAGCCAGCCCATCAATCACAGGGGCAGAACCCGGACCCGAGGCGTCCTCGTTCCGCGCGATTGGGCCGGACCTTCGTCTTCCAACGACCCGGTTGACATTATATCACAGGGCAGCAATCCCCAGTCAGCGGAGCCCACCCCTGTATCCCGATCGGTCTGAAAGGCAAGAGTGTCTCGAAGTACGGGAGCCAATCAGTGTACGCCAGTCAATTTTCCGGAGTTGGTCTTGAAGCGGAGGCCATCGGGGCAGAGAATGGTGCTTTGGACCGGCGTCTGCCGTGTGGGCGGGGGTCGAGGTGAGCCGGGGGGGACCCGGGCAATGGGGGCTTGTGAACCTGGTCAGGGCGGGAACGCAGCAGCCATAAGCATCGCCTTCATGTGCCTGGGAGAACCTCCCCGGCTCACCCCGCCCCTCGCCGTTGCGACGGCCCGGGGCATTCGAGAGCCGGGCCCTGGATGTCGTCGTGACGGGTCAGGCCGGCCGGCGCGGTCCGATCCGGTCAGTTCCCGCGGATGATTCGCCGTGTCCGCGTCCGCGTCAATTACCGTCGGCTCGATGGAGCGCGCCCGAGTGCCCTCACCCTCACGTCGCGGGGCCAGCCAGGTGGCGGACACGCCGAAGTCGCGAATCCAGCCGGACGGTGAACCGACCGCGCCGGAATCGGCCGGGCAACCGTATACCGTCGTGGCCCGGCGCTACCGACCGCAACGATTCGAGGAAGTCGTCGGGCAGGACCATGTCGTCCGGGCGCTCCGGAACGCCATTCGGATGAACCGGATCGCCCAGGCTTACCTCTTCTGCGGCACCCGCGGCGTGGGCAAGACCACGATGGCGCGGATCTTCGCCAAGTGCCTGAACTGCGTGAAGGGTCCAACCGACGAACCTTGCCAGGTTTGTGATATCTGCCAGTCCATCGCGCTTGGCCAGGACGTCGACGTCATCGAGATCGACGGGGCGAGCAACAATGGTGTCGAGCAGGTGCGGGAGCTGCGCCAGAACGCGGGTCTGCGGCCCAGTCGGTCGCGGTTCAAGGTCTACTACATCGACGAGGTCCACATGCTCTCGACGGGGGCTTTCAACGCGCTGTTGAAGACCCTGGAGGAACCGCCGCCGCATGTGAAGTTCTTCTTCGCCACCACCGAGGCGAACAAGATTCCGGATACGGTCCTGTCGCGTTGCCAGCGGTACGACCTGGCCGGTATCGCGCCGCAGCTGATCGCCACGACGCTGGGAGAGATTTGCGAGCACGAGGGTGTTAAGGCCGATCCTGAAGCGCTCCATGTGGTTGCGCGTCGGGCAGCGGGCTCGCTCCGCGATGCGGAGTCGCTGCTGGACCGCTTGCTGGCCTCGGGCAGTGAGCGGCTGACGGTTGAGGTCGTCCAGGGCCTGCTCGGCACTGCCAGCGACGAGCGGCTGCTCGACCTGCTGGAGGCTCTGGCCGATCATGATGCCGCTGGCGCGCTGCGGCTGCTCGACCAGGCGTCCGACCAGGGGGTTCAGCCCTCCGAGGTGCTTGGCGGCCTGCTCGACTTCCTCCGCGACGCGATGGTCCTGGCCCTGGGAGCCGACTCGATCCTGCTGGCCGTCACCCCGCGGCAGAAGCCCCGGCTCGAGAAGTTCATCGAGCATTTCCCGATCGACTCCATCCTGACGGCCCTCCAGATCCTCGACCAGCATCGGACTCGCCTGCGGGGGAGCCTGCACGGCCGGCTGCTCGTTGAGATGGCACTCGTGCGCGTGGCGAGGCTGGAAGATCTTGAGTCGCTCGACGCTCTTATCGATCGGCTGGCGATGATCGAGGCCGGCCGCCCGTCATCTCACCGCGCCGACGCGTCGGTTGCAAAAAAAAAAGGCTTAGCGGCTGAGACTGACGGCAGGCAGCCCGTGGGTTCGAGCGCTCCGGCGCCCGCGGGAGGTCCGAAGGAGCCAGAGCGGGATGGGCGGAGCACGCCGGTTGAGCCCGTTGTGGCGGCGGAAGCGCCAGCGAACCCGGGGGGACCGCCGCCGGCGGTCGGTGCGGTCGCAGCGGGTCCGCTCGACTTCGAGGCGGTGCGGCGGAGCTGGTCCAACGCTCTGGCCAGGGTGCCGGCGACGCTCCGATGGCGGCTCACGCAGGTCGAGCCGCTCCATCTGCAACCGCCGGACTCGCTGATCGTCGGTCCGAGGTCCGGCGCGGCGGGGATCGAGGCCGTCTGCACGGCGGATGCCCTGGAGGCGATCGGCCAGGCCCTGGGGCGGATCTTGCATCATCCGACCGTGGTCCGGCTTCAGCCAGCGAGCGGTTCCGAAGCCGCAGCAGCGGTTGGGGATGCGAACGAGGGACGGCGTGGCGATATCCTGGCCACCGACCCGCTGGTGCAGAAGGTTGTCGAGATGTTTGAGGCCCGGGCCGTACAACTGGATTTCGATGATTCGGACGCCGGGTCCTCGGCATGACATGACATGACATGACCGGGCCGGATGGGTCCGGGCTGGCGCGCCGTGTGCGGCCGGATCGCCATGGTGAACTCATTCAGAACTCCGGGCCAGCCCAGCCCTGCCAGGCTGGGCACCCGACCTCATAAGATCGAGAGAGACGTGTTCAACAAACTGGGAATGCTCGCGGACCTGATGGGTAACGCCGGCAAGCTGCGGCAGGCGTTCGACAAGGCGTTCGAGTCGCTCGGTCAGGTTGAAGTCGAGGGGTCCGCCGGTGGCGGCTCAGTCACGGCGAAGATCAATGGCCGGCTCCAGGTTGTGTCGGTCCACATCGATCCCAGCCTGTTGCGGGACGGCGACGCCGAGTTGCTCGAGGATCTGGTGACGGCCGCCGTCAACGACGGGATGGCCAGGGCGCGTGAGGCGGCGGCGAAGTCGCTCACGAGCCTGACCGGCGGGTTGCCTCTCGGCATGTTCCCCGGATTCGGCGGACCATCTGGGCCGGTTCCGGATCCCGCCGCCGGACCGGGATCGGCCACCCCCGGAGGTCTCTGAACATGGCAGCAACGGGTTACTCCGCTGTGATCGACCGGCTAATGAATGCTCTCGGCCGGCTCCCGGGCATCGGCGCCCGATCGGCCGAGCGATTGGCTCACCACCTGCTGAAATGCCCGCCGG
>JAKAUH010000158.1 GCA_021818605.1 Planctomycetota bacterium | reverse complement strand
CGGCGCGGTCCGGCCTGAGCAACCATCGGCTCGCGTCGTCGTCCGCGTGCCGGCCGAGCGCGACCCGGCGAGGTCGCGGCTGGAGCTGCGCTATTCGCCCACACTCGCCGGCGCTCTGGTGGACGCATGGCCGTACCTGGCCGATTATCCCTATGGCTGCACCGAGCAGACGCTGAACCGCTTCCTTCCCGCCGTGATCGCCCAGAAGGTGCTGATCAACCTGGGCGTGGACCTGAAGGCTGTGCAGAATTCTCACACCAACCTGAACGCTCAGGAGCTGGGCGACGCACGCGACCGTTCGAAGCGCTGGAAGGGCTACGAGCACAACCCGGTCTTCGATGCGGACGAGGTCGCCCGGATGGCCCGCGCGGGCCTGGCGCGCCTGGCCCAGATGCAGCTCTCCGACGGCGGCTGGGGGTGGTTTTCCGGCCAGGGCGAGCAGTCCTGGCCCCACACCACCGCGCTGGTCGTTCACGGCCTCCAGGCCGCGCGGGCGAACGACCTGGCGCTGCCGAAAGGGATGCTCGAACGTGGCGTCGCCTGGCTCGAGGGCCATGCGGCTGCACAGGTTCAGCGCCTCGACAACGCGGCCAGCAAGGTGCAGCCGTACAAGGAGTCGGCCGATGATCTCGATGCCCTGATCCTGATGGTCCTGACCGACGCCGGCCGGCGCAACGACCGGATGGTCGCCTACCTCGATCGCGACCGGACGAAGCTCTCGGTCTATGGCCTGACGCTCTACGGCCTGGCACTCGAGCGGCTCGGCGACGAGGCCCGGCTGGCAGTGGTGCTCAAGAATCTCAGCCAGTACGTCGTCCGTGACGACGAGAACGGCACGGCCCACCTCAAGCTGCCGAATCAAGGATGCTGGTGGTTCTGGTACGGCAGCGAGACCGAGACCCACGCATTCTACCTGAAGCTCCTGGCCCGCACCGAACCGAAGAACGAGCTGGCGCTTCGGCTGGTGCGCTCCATGCTCAACTCGCGGCGGCACGGAACCTACTGGAACTCGACCCGCGACACGGCGTTCTGCATCGAGGCGCTGGCCGAGTACCTCACCGCCAGCGACGAGGTCCGGCCCGACATGACCGTGGCCATCGCGGTCGATGGCCGCGAGCGCAAGCGGGTGAAGATCGCGCCGGCCGATCTGTTCCAGTTCGACAACGGGTTCTCGCTCGACGGCAACGACCTGACGACCGGCGAGCACGCGATCACCATCACCCGCGAGGGCAGGGGGCCGGTGTACTTCAACGCGTATCTCACGTATTTCAGCCGCGAGGACCCGATCCCTCGCGCCGGGCTGGAGGTGAAGGTCGATCGGAAGGTCTATCGCCTGGTGCGTGATGATCAGACCGTCGGCGCGGCTGGCGGGCGCGGGCAGGTGGTGACTCAGCGGGTCGAGCATTATCGTCGCGACCCGCTCGCCGACGGGGCGACGGTCAAGAGCGGTGAGCTTGTCGAGGTCGAGCTGGAGATCGACAGCAAGAACGACTACGAGTACCTGCTTTTCGAGGACTACAAGCCGGCTGGCTTCGAGCCGGTCGAGGTCCGGAGCGGGTACAACGGCAACGACCTGGGCGCGTATGTCGAGTTCCGCGACGAGCGTGTGGCCTTCTTCGTCGCCCGGATGAACCGGGGTGGGCACAGCGTCTCGTATCGCCTGCGCGCCGAGACCCCGGGCCGGTTCCACGTTCTGCCCGCGCGGGCGCAGGCGATGTACGCCCCCGAGCTGCGGGGCAACTCGGATGAGATCCGGCTGGGAGTTGAGGACTGAACAGGCTATGCCTGCATGAAAGTAGGTCGGGCTCTTAGCCTGACGAGGCCTGAGCAACAGGCTGAGAGCCTGACCGACGTGGGCCAGAACGCGAAGGGGGATGAGACGATGATCGCCGCACGGTCGACGAGTTCGAGCCTTCCGGGCCGCGATGCCGCGCGGCCGGGCGCCGGTTCACGTCACCGTGAAGTAATTGCGCGCGGCGAAGTCGAAGTACTCGGGCGTCATCTGCATCGGCAGGGCGTTGTAGATGCAGTAGTTCCGCACCTGGAGCAGCAGGTCGCGGGGCTGGCAGCAGCGGAACGGCCGGCCGCAGCTCCGGTAATGGCGCTCGATCAGGTAGTCGATGGCCTCCTGGTCGACGCCCTCGAACCCCAGCTTCGGGGCGAAGATGGAGATCATCTGGCGGAACATCGCCTCGGTGGGGTCGGCGGCGTTGATCTTGTACGGGATGCGGCGGAGGAACGCCTCGTCGACCAGGTTCTTCGGCTCGAGGTTGGTGGAGAACAGGATCAACTGGTCGAACGGCACGCGGATCTTCTTGCCGTTGGCCAGGCTGAGGAAGTCGTAGCGCTTCTCCAGCGGCACGATCCAGCGATTGAGCAGTTCGACCGGCTGCATCCGCTGGCGGCCGAAGTCGTCGATGAGGAAGGTGCCCAGGTTGCTCTTGAGCTGCATGGGCGCCTCGCTCACCTTGGTGGTCGGGTCGTAGTGGATCTCCAGATCTTCCATCCGCAACTCGCCGCCGACGACGATGGTGGGGCGCCTGATGTGAACCCATCGGCGGTCGTACTCGAGCGAATCGAGCAGGCCGCCGGAGCTTTCGAGCTCGACCAGCTCGTGATTGGCCATGTCGAAGAGCTTGATGATCTGCCCCTCGACCGAGAGCACGCGGGGGATCCAGACGGTCGTGCCGAAGCAGCGGGTGATTCGCTCGGCGATGCTGGTCTTGCCATTGCCGGGGTAGCCGTAGAGGAACATGCCGCGGCCCGAATTGATCGCGGGGCCGAGCATGGCGAAGATCTCGTCGGAGATCAACAGGTCCGAGAAGGCGCGCCGGAGGTCCTCCTCGCGCGGGTGCTCCGAGGTGATCGTCTGCGCGGCGACCGACTCGAGGTAGTCATCGAACGGCACGGGCGCTGTGCCAACGTACGCACACTCTTCGAAATAGAGCTTCGCCCGCATGCGGCCGGTGTCGGTGAGCGAGTAGACATAGTCGTTGGCGGTGGCCGAGTTGGTATACGCGACGATCTGCTGGTTCTTGAGCTGGCGGAGGAGGTCGGGGAACGGGCCGAAGGGAAGGCCGAGCTCGGCGGCGATCCGCCGGCCGGTCGCCGTGCCCGTGTTCACCAGGAACTTGAGGATCAGGCTTTCGATGAGCGCGTGGCTCAGCCCGGTTTCCTCGAAGTTGGTCACCGGCCGCGGCACGAAGGGCGCCTTGCCGTTCGTGGTGGCCATGCCGCTCAGTACCGAAGGTGCCGATATCGCCACGGTTGCCTCACGCCGACGGAAGAGAAGACTCCGTGGACTGGGGCCGGCTCGACGAGTGGGCGACCACAGCCCGCGGGAGACTCCCTCGCCGCCGGGGCGGCCGCTCTGCATCGCGGTCGCTCCCGGGCGGTTTCAGGAGGTACTCGCTCAAACGTAGGGCGCGGCGATCAGGCCGTCAAATCGGCCGGCGCGGGCGGCGAATCAGCATTCGCCCCGGTCGGCGCGAGCCGGGCGAACAGGGCGTCCGCGAGCTCGGGATGTGACGGTGGAGCGGCGATCCGCGCAAGGCGGCCCGACGGTCCGACACCGCTCGGATCGATCGCAATCCACCAGCGGTCGTCGGGCAACAGGGGCGCGACGCGATCGGCCCACTCGATCAGCGAGACCCCGTCGCGCCAGTACTCGGCGCTTCCCAGCTCGTCGAACGCCTCGGGCGTGGTTAGCCGGTACGTATCGAAGTGGTACACGGGTAACCGGCCCTCGTATTCCTGGATCAGCACGAAGGTCGGGCTCGAGATCGCTGACGGGTCAACGTCCATCGCCTCGGCGATTGCGCGCGCCAGCCGAGTCTTCCCGGCGCCCAGCGGGCCGGCCAGCCCGATCACCGTTCCCGGGCCGATGATCTCGGCAATCGCCCGGCCCAGGCGCGCGGTGTCCTCTTCGCAGTCGAGCTGCACCTCGAGGACTCCAGGTTCGGGTCGAGTCGCCTTCATGATCGGGCCTTCACTGACCGGCTTCGCCGCGAAGGTGGTCGAATCCTCGCGGTTCGACCGGAATGAGGCGACCGTCCGCGCGACGGAGGAGCAGCCCCGGGGTCTCGGCGATCTCGCCGATCCGGTAGACCCGCGGCGAGGCGCCGGGAGCACACAGGTTCTCGGCGTCCCCGGGCGGCAGGGTAAGGCAAAGCTCGAAGTCCTCGCCGTCGTGGAGCGCGTGCTCGAGCGCGGCGAGGGAGTCGTCCGGCGCGAGTCGCCGAGCGTCGTCGTGGACGGGGATCGCGCCGGCGTCGAGCACGGCACCCAGTCCGCCGCTTTCCTCGAGGATGTGCGACAGGTCCGACGACAGGCCGTCGGACAGGTCGATCATCGCGTGGATCGTCGCGGTCCGGTGCAGCAACAGCGCCTCGGCGATCCGAGGTTCGGGGCGAAGGTGGCGGCCGGAGTGCAGGCTGCCGCCCAGCGCGCCGGTCACCAGGATCGCATCGCCAGGCCGAGCCCCCGAGCGTCGTACCGCGCCCCGGTCGGTCGCCTCGCCCAGCACCGTCACGGCGATCACCAGCGGTCCGTCCCAGGCGTTGGTGTCGCCGCCGACCAGCTCGACGCCGTGACGGTCGGCCAGCGCCCGCAGGCCGGCGTGCAGCCCGCGCGCGACCACGTCCGCCTGGCGTCTCGGCAGAGCGACGGCCACCACCGCCGCGCGGGGGACCCCGGCCATCGCGGCGATGTCGGAGAGGTTCACACCCATCGCCTTGTACCCGACCGCCTCGGCGCCGTCGCGGTCGAGGTGAAAGTGCCGGCCGTCCATCAGCATGTCAGTCGTGACCAGCAGCTCGCGGGGCAGTGGCGATGCGTCATCGGGTTTGAGGCCCAGGATCGCGCAGTCATCGCCGATGCCCAGCCGGGTCCACGACCCGGCCGGCCGGGGCGCTGGCTGGCGTCGAATCCAGTCGATCAGGGCGAACTCGCCGGATTCTCCGGTGTCCGACATCGCCAGTGCTCCTCAGGCGATCTTCTCGACCTGCCAGTCCTGGAGGTCCACCGTTGCTCCGCGGCCGAGGAACTGCACCACGGCGACGAACTGGTCGCGGTTGCCCCGGCGGATCACGGTGCCGACCATGCCGGTCAGCGGGCCCGTCGTGATTCGGACCTTCGCCCCGATGGGCATTGTGTCCTCGGCGGAGATGGTCAGGCCCGAGTCCAGCATTCGCCGGACCTGCCGGAGATCGCGGATCAACCCGTCCTGGTCAATCACCTGGAGCACGTTCACCAGCCGGTTGCCGCGCAGTGCGGCCACCCGGTCGTGGTCATCCCCGTGGAGAAACACGTATCCGGCGAACAGAGGGGCAATCGACTGGATTCGGCGGCCCTTCGGCGTCCGCGATTCCTTGACCACCTGCGGAAGGTAGTATGGCAGCCCCTGCTCGCGCAGGTCGCGGGCGATCGCCTTCTCCTGGCGGGGCTTGGTGTGCAGACACCACCACTTCCCCTCCGGCTTCACCGGCAGGGCCTCGTCGTTTTCCCACAGGTTCGACGGGTAGCAGTCGGGCTCGGAGGACAGGATGGGCATCGCGAACACAGGACTCCAGAATCGGCGGCGTGCATGTAGGCAAACAGGCTGCCGCGGAACCGAGCGTCAATTAAGGTAAGATGAATATGTTATTCGAGTCGGCGGGGAACAGTCAAGCGGATGCGGTGGACGGGGAGGGCGCGTCGCGTTCGGAGCCGTGCGGCGGTAGGGGTTTGCGCCCGGCCGATCCGGGGCTGGTGGTGGTGGACAAGCCGCGCGGGATCACGTCGCGGGCGGCGGTGGACCGGGTGGTCCGCCTGGTTGGGCGGCGGACCCGGGTCGGCCACGCGGGGACGCTCGATCCGCTGGCCTCGGGCGTGCTGGTCATCCTGGTCGGCGCGGCGACCCGGCTGGTCGAGGAGGTCCAGCGGATGCCGAAGACGTATCGCACGGTCGTCCGGCTGGGTGCGCGCAGCGATACGCTCGACGCCGACGGCCTGATCGAGCTGGTTCCGGACCCGCACCGGCCCGAGCCGTCTGCGATTGATAGGGCGGTCGCCCCACTGATGGGCGAGGTCGAACAGGTCCCGCCGCGGTTCTCGGCGCTCAAGGTCGGCGGCCGTCGGGCGTACGACCTGGCCCGCGCGGGGCGATCGGTCGATCTGGCCCCGCGCCGGGTGCGGATCGACCGGATCGAGGTGATCCGCTACGAATGGCCCGAGCTCGAGCTGGAGATCGATTGCGGCGCGGGGACTTACATCCGCTCGATCGCCCGCGACGTCGGCGAGGCACTCGGCTGCGGCGGGCTGGTTGATGTCCTGGTCCGTACCCGGATCGGCCCGTTCCGGATCGACGACGCCGTGGGCCTGTCGCGACTGACGGCCGAATCGCTTCCCGGGTTGCTCCGCCCGCCCGTCGAGGCAGTGGCTGGCTTACCCAGGCGGGTTCTGGAGGCCGATGAGCTGGCTGCGGTTGCATCCGGCCGACGGCTTCCGGCACGCGATGTGGCCGAGGTGGGGGGGCGCGTCGCACTGGTCGATCTCGACGGCCGGCTCGTGGCACTGGGCGAGGTCGAGAGCCCCGGCGGGTGGATCCAGCCTCGCAAGGTCCTGCTGGCGGCCGAGGCCCGTCCCGCGCCGGGGCGGGCAGGCGAGCCGTCGGCCGCGCCGAACTCCGGCCCCGCGATTCGTGTCGAGGAGATGCCC
The DNA here is from genome assembly GCA_021818605.1 of Planctomycetota bacterium. Classification (GTDB taxonomy): domain Bacteria; phylum Planctomycetota; class Planctomycetia; order Isosphaerales; family Isosphaeraceae; genus JAKAUH01. Next base: position 2,408 of record JAKAUH010000158.1, on the reverse strand, counting down.
CAGGTTTCGGCCAACCTCCCATGGGCGGGATCCGGAGAATGAGCGCGATCCATGAATTCGTCGTTGACGTCTGAATACCCGGACCCTAGAATTCGACCGTGGCCGATGGCGGTCCGTGGTCGCGGGTCCCATCTGATTCCCGATGAAACGAGGTCCAGTCTCGCCTTGATCGAAACCAATCTCAGCCAGCGTTCGGGACGCCGAGAGCGAGCCATTCTGGTCGGGGTGATTCTCCCCCAGGCGCATCCGGTGACCGATGACCCCCTGGACGAGCTGCGGGGCCTGGCGAAGACGGCTGGCCTGCACGTGGTCGGCACTCTTCTCCAGAAGCGGCAGCAAATCGACATCGCCACCTACATCGGTTCGGGCAAGCTCGACGAGCTCAAGGAGCTCGTCGAGGCGCAGGAAGCCGACGTGGTGGTGTTCGACAACGACCTGGGCCCGGCGCAGACCCGAAACCTCGAGAAGCACCTCGAGATCAAGGTGGTCGACCGCACCGAGGTGATCCTGGACATCTTCGCGACGCACGCGCAGACGCACGAGGCGCACCTGCAGGTCGAGCTGGCGCAGCTCGAGTACGCCATGCCACGGCTCAAGCGGATGTGGACCCACCTGTCGCGGTACAAGGGTGGCATCGGCGTTCGCGGCCCGGGCGAGAAGCAGCTCGAGGAGGACCGCCGGCTCGTCGGCCACCGCATCCAGGAGCTGAAGGCGAAGCTCGCCAAGATCCAGGCGCGCAAGGAGCGCGAGGTGGCCAGCCGTGGCGACATGCCGACGGTCTCGCTCGTCGGCTACACCAACGCCGGCAAGAGCACGCTAATGAACGCGCTGACCGAGGCAGGCGTGCTCGTCGAGAACAAGCTGTTCGCCACGCTTGACACCCGCACCCGCCGCTGGCGGTTCCGCGGCGGCGGCGAGTCGCTCCTGTCCGACACCGTCGGCTTCATCCGCGACCTGCCACACGCGTTGGTCGCCTCGTTCAAGGCCACTCTGGAAGAGGCCCGCCAGGCCGACCTGCTCCTGCACGTCGTGGATGCCTCGAGCCCCGAGGCCGAGGCCCAGATCCAGGCGGTCAAGTCGGTGCTGGCCGAGCTTGGGCTCGAGAACCACCCGACCCTGCTCGTGCTGAACAAGTCCGACAAGATCCCTGATCGGTCGTATCTCGATGTGCTCAAGGCCCATCATGCCGAATCCGTGGACATCAGCGCCGCGAGGGGCGAGGGGCTCGACCGGCTGGAGGCGGTGGTGCGCGACGCGCTGAGCGACCGCGCCCTCGACGCCGAGGTCGAGACGGGCGTCGGCGACGGCCGGATCCTCGCGTACCTGGCGCAGCATGCCCAGATCCACGACCGCACATACGACGACGACCGCGTCCGGCTCCAGTGCCGCCTGCCACGTCGCTGCCTCGACTACCTGTTCGAGCACGGCGTCGATGTCCGTTCCAATGGGCAGCGGCTCCACGCGTCCTGATCGAGCCACAGGCGAATCGGTGACGGGCTTCGAGTCTTCGAGGGGCCTGTCGCCGCTTTGCCAGCGTCACCTCGGCTCAGCGGGGACCGACCCGCGCCATCAGCGTGCGAAGCAGCCGGCCGACCGTCTCATTGCGGACGTCGTTATGTCCCTTGATGATCGCGTGTGCGTCGATGAGCAGCACCTTATCCGTCGCGGGGACGGGTGCGCCCGGGCCGTCGAGCGGGTTGCCGGCCTCGCAGGTCGCGAACGCCGGAATCGCCTGGTCGCGGGCGCGCTCGAAGGCCCGGATATCGCCGATCATCACGTCGAAGACCCGCCCCGCGAGCAGGCGGTTGTCCGGGGCGCAGGTGTAGGCAAACAGCGTACGGTAGGCCGTGTGATCGGCGGACGCCGGGCCCTCGACGTACGGGTGATGATGCTTGACCGTCGGGTCGAACCGCGCGGCCGGAAACGCGGCCTGCAGGCCGGCCACCAGGTCGGGGCCGGAAATGTCAGTCATGCCGGGGACCTCGGGCAGCAGCCTCGCGGTGAAGGGCGTCCACGACGCCGCGCGGGCGCCGAAGGAATGCCCGATCACGACGACCGGCGGCTTCCTGGGCAGCTCGTCCCGCAGTGGGACGAGCACCTGGTTGACCAGGGTGCTGACCGTCACCTTGCCGACCTCGTCGGCATCCTTCGAGACCGCCGGATAGCCGAGGAAGCCGAGCTTGTCGACCACGCGTCGGTCCTCCAGCGCATGGGCAATCAGCCCGGTGGCGTGCATTCGCCCGCGGTCATCCGGCTCGCCGTCGCCGCCATCGTCGTCCCGGTCGATCCCGCGCTGCTTCAAGCGCGCGACGACCTCGGTTCCCTGGCGGACGCGCCGGGATCTCGTCGGAGAACGACGGCCAGGACACCCCGATGAAGATTGGCGAGCAGGCGGCCTCGCCGGGCTT
>JAKAUH010001060.1 GCA_021818605.1 Planctomycetota bacterium | reverse complement strand
CGGCGAGCCCCTCGACGGCACGCTGCTGCTCGACACGACGACCGACGGCTACGGCGATGCCCTGATGGCCATCCGCTTCGCGGCCGAGGCCCGCCGATTCGCGCGCGAGATCGCGCTGCTGTGTCGCCCGGCCGAGGCCCGTCTCCTGGGCCGGTGTCGCGGGATCGACCGCGTCGCGACCGAACGCTCCAGCCTGCCGCCGTTTCTTGCCCATGCCACCGTCCTCGACCTGACAGCGGCCCTCGGGGTGACCGCCGAGACGATGCGCGGCGACGAACCTTACCTGTCGGCGGACGACGAGACGACCTGGAGATGGAGGAGCGTCCTCGATGCGATCCCTGGACGGCTCAGGGTCGGCGTCGCCTGGCAGGGTCATCCCCGCCAGGCCGATGACGGTCGGCGCTCGTTCCGCCTCGAGCACCTGGCGCCTCTGGCGGCCGTCCCGGGCGTCTCGCTGGTCAGCCTCCAGAAAGGCCCCGGGTGCGAGCAGCTCGCCCGGATCGGCTTCCCCATCGTCGACCTGGGCTTCGAATACCAGGTCGGGGACTGGCTGGACACCGCTGCGATCATCCGCTTGCTCGACCTGGTCGTCAGCCCCGATACGGCGGTCGCCCACTGCGCCGGCGGCCTGGGGCGTCCCACGTGGATCGCGCTCGCCTCTTGCGCCGACTGGCGCTGGCTGCTCGACCGGACCGACTCGCCCTGGTACTCCAGCGCCCACCTGTTTCGCCAGACGGCAAGGGGCGACTGGTCCGGCATCTTCCGCCGCATGGCCGACATCCTGGCCGTCGGCCCGATGGCCCAACCACGGGCAAGGCCCCGGTAGTGCGGACCGCACTGGACAGCCGATGCCCCGGCAGGTGCGGCGGTGGCGAGGCACGCCACGATCGTCGCGGCCAGGATGATCCGTCGCATCGGGCGCGGGCTCCGTCAGGGCTTCTCGGGGATCCGCTCGACCGGCAGCGCCGCGAATCCCTTCCAGCGCGCGTCGATCGCCTCGGCGGTGGGTACGCCCGCGTGGACGTACAGCCCATAGCGAAGTCTCAGGGGCTTGCCGGGGTCAATCGTTCGCGGGCCGTGGAACGTCAGCGAGGCCCCCATCCAGCCGTCCTCGCGGACGTGGAAGATGCTCGGGTGGTTGGGGTTTCCAGGGTGGTCGAACAGGGTCATTCCCTCGTTCGCATCCAGAGCGATCGGCCCGGAGTAATCGACCCACCGCGCGGGCTTCCAGAAGACGCCATTCTCCCCCTTCTCGCCGGCCTTTCCCTCCGAGTTGCGGATGAGGCCGCCGCCGTCGTGCACCCCGATCGTCTTCGCCATCCGAACCCCGACCAGGCCAAACGGCGTCTTTCCCAGCGTGGTCGAGGACGCGGGCGCCGAGAGATCAAGGTCGATCACGAGCAGCCAGTCCCGCCCTTCTCCGTCGAGCGGCCGCACGGTCATCCGCCGGCGCTCGACCAGCAGGACGCGGTCATTCTTGCCCACCCAGGAGTTCTCGACCGCGACGGCGGCCGCGTCATCTCCGTCGTCGAGCCGGAGCACTCGCCGATGCACGATCCGGCCGGCCCCGCGGTCGTCCCAGAACGAGATGCCGCCGACGTCGTTATGCGAGATCCATACCGAATTATGATGACTGTGCGTCACCGGGTCGTGCGGGTGGCCCATCCTGCTCAGCGAGCGGCCCGACGGGCCGACCACCGGGAACAGGAACGGCCGGCGCAGGCCGGGTCCGAAGTGGTAGCGGGTCCGCTCCTGGCCATTCAACTGGATCGAGACCTGGTCATACGGCTGGGGAATCGCCTGGACCCGCGGGACCGGCTTCGCGTGTGGCAGCGGCACCTGGCCGGGGGCCTGCCCCTGGCCCGAGGCGCGCGCCGTCAGCACAACCAGCGCGAGCCCCAGGTGAAGGATCGAGCCGCGCATCAGACCTTCGGCTCCCAGGCGGGTGTGTACTCACGGGTCCAGAGCTTCATGGCCTGGTCATCGTGAAGGATCCGGCCGTCCTTCGGGTCGCAGTTGAGCGTGCGGCCGGTCCGGTGGGCGATGTTGCCGAGGTGGCAGAGCAGCGTCGAACGATGGCCCTCGAGGATCTCGCTGTTCGGCTTCGCCTGGCCCCGGATGGCCGCGACGAAGTTGGCCAGGTGGCCGTTGTCACCGCCGGGTCCGCTCACCTTCTCCTTCACCTTGCCCGTGAGGTCATAAATCCTGTACCCGCCGCCGGTGATGCCGAGCGAGCCCTCCTCGCCGGTGAAGATCATCTCGTCCGAGTTGCCGCCGGGACGATACCCGTTACAACTGAGGCCCTCCCAGGTGATCGTCTTCTCGCCGGGGAATTCGAATGTGACGACGTGCGTATCCGGTGTCTCCTGGTCGTCGTGGTAGCGATACCGCCCGCCGGCCGAGGTGACGCGCACGGGATAATCGACGCCGAACGCCCAGCGGCACACATCCACATAATGAACGCCGTTGTTGCCCAGTTCGCCGTTGCCCCAGTGCCAGAACCAGTGCCAGTTGTAATGGAGGTAGTTGTTGTGGAACGGTCTGTGGGGTGCCGGGCCTTCCCAGAGGGCGTAATCGAGCCCCTCCGGCGGCGCCGTCTCGTGGCCGCGGCCGATGGAGGGCCGGTTGTTGTTGTAGAACGAGCGGGCGAAATACGGGCGGCCGATGGCGCCCGAGCGGATCCGCTCGACGGCCTCGATCACCTTCGGCCAGCTCCGCCGCTGGTTGCCCATCTGCACGACCTTGTTGTGCTTGCGCGCGGCCTCGACGGTCAGCTCGCCCTCGTGGGGGTTGTGGCTGCACGGCTTCTCGACGTAAACATGCTTGCCCGCCGCGCACGCCAGGATCGCCGCCGGCGCGTGCCAGTGGTTGCAGGTGGCGATGACAAGGGCATCGACATTCCTGTCGTCGAGGATGCGACGGAAGTCAGTCACGGCCTCGGGCGTCCGGCCGCTGCCGGCCTTGGAAACCACGGCCGCCGCGGCCTCGGCGCGGCGGCGGTCGACGTCGCAGACATAAGCGACCCGGCAACCCTTCATCCGGGCGAAGTTATGGGCGTGCCCGGTCCCTCGGCCGCCCGTGCCCATGACGGCGACGACCAGCGTCTCATTGGCATCACCGTCATCGGCCCGGATCGTCCGGGCCCCGCCCGCGACGAGGCCCGCGGCGGCGGTGGTTTCGAGGAAGCGGCGACGGTGGATGGGGTTCGTCATGGCGCTGGACTCCCGGTTCTCTGGGATGGCACGAGGCTCTTGAAGATTCATTGGAGCGGACCAGTTCCCCTCATTCAAGTCTCCCGGGGCCCAGAGTGGTGGATCGACCCTTTTTGATCGGATTTTCTGAGAATCCTGTCCGGAAGGTCGGTTCGACGATTGCAGGTTGGGTGAAACCCGCCAGGGTTAAGTAAACCTTTGCAGACGGTCGGTTTCACCCGCCCTGCGACCGTGACCAGGACGCCTGAGGTGCGCCACCTGGGCACGGTGGCCCTGCACTGCTTGTCGCTCGGCCCCACGAACTGGCGATGGAACCGGATGACCGGCCGTTCGGGGGCCGACTGGTCGCTCACCTGGTGGAAAACGGAGGTCTGCCCCGGTGTCGAGGGCATGGAATCTGCATGCCGGACTTACCACCCGTTTTGTCGCGGCGGTGGGCTCCGGTGGCTCCAGCCGGCGCCTGTGTCCGATCGACCACAGAGAAGGAGGCGAAGCGGTGTTCTATCACGTCAAGGAGTTGCAGTTCAACGCCCGCGTGTCGGGCCCGGATCCCCATTTCGCCGCGCTGCTGCTGGAGCAGTTCGGCGGTGGCAACGGCGAGCTGAAGGCGGCAATGCAGTACTTCGTGCAGGCGTTCGGCGCCCGCCAGCCCTATCCCGACAAGTACGACCTCCTCATGGACATCGCCACCGAGGAGTTCAGTCACCTCGAGATCGTCGGTGCGACGATCACGATGCTCCTGGACGGCATCAACGGCGGGCTGAAGGACGCAATGGATCAGAGCGACCTCACGAAGCTCCTGGGCAGCAAGGGGCAGAAGGAGGACTTCATCCACAAGGCGCTGACGGCCCCGCAGTTCCTGGTGCTCACCGGCGGCGGACCCCATGTGACCAACAGCCAGGGTGTGCCCTGGACGGGCGCTTACATCAACGCCAATGGCGACCTGACCGTCGACCTCCGGTCGAACATCGGCGCGGAGTCGCGGGCCAAGATCGTCTACGAGTACCTCTTGCAGTTCACGGATGATAAGTATGTGCAGGAGACGCTGGAGTTCCTGATGACACGGGAGATCGCCCACTTCAAGATGTTCTCGGCGGCGCTGGAGACGATCCAGCCCAACTTCCCGCCGGGCATCCTGCAGGGCGACCCGCGCTACACCCATGCCTTCTACAACATGTCCAGCTCGGCCAGCGCCCGCGGCCCGTGGAACGAGGGTCAGGGACCGTGGGGCCGGGGCGAGAGCTGGGAGTACATCGACGACCCGCTCCGCCAGGTCATCGAGACCCAGGGGCAGTTGAAGAAGGCCGTCGCGGGGACCGCGCAGACGCCCCAGCAGGCCCAGCAGGTGGCATCGGCCCTGGGCAAGAAGCGAAGCCAGGAGGTCAAGGCCGCGGTGCCCGACGGCCCGAATCAGTGGTCGAGCTACCCGCAGTCGAGCCTCGCCAGCCCGAAGGTCGCGCAGGACGGCCAGGGCCAGTAGCGCATCCGGTGGGCCGGGCCGATGGAGCCTGGCCCGCCTTCGACCCTCCGCGCGGGGTTGGGTTGTCCCTCCTGCGATCCATCTCGGGACTCGGAGTCGACTCCATGAACGAGAATTCGCCCGACGCAGAGGCCGGGGTCGAGGCCGGGCCGGCCGTCGCGCCGGGGGTCGAGGTCATCTATTTCACCGACCCCCTTTGCCCCTGGAGCTGGGCGTTCGAGCCGCAGTGGCGCCGACTTTTGAACGTGTACGGCGGGCAGATCACCGTGCGCCTCGCCATGGGCGGGATGATCGCCGACTGGAAGTCATTTCACGACCCGATCCATTCGATCCACAACCCGTCACAGATGGCGGCGCAGTGGTACGAGGTCCGGCGAACGACGGCTGTGCCAGTCGACGAGCGAATTTGGCACGACGATCCGCCGGGCTCGTCCTACCCGGCCTGCCTGGCAGTCAAGGCGGCCGAGCAACAGGGGGCCGAGGCCGGCGCGGCCTATCTGCGACTCGTGCGCGAGGCGGTCATGGCCGGCCGCCGCAACGTCGCGCGCGGTGAGGTGCTGGCGGACCTGGCCGATGCGCTCGCCGCGGACCCGCCTCCGGGCGTTGTCTTCGACGCCGGCCAGTTTCGCGTCGACCTTGTCGGCGCCGGTGCGCGGGACGCGTTTCACGACGACATCCGCGAGGTCCGCTATCGCAACATCGCCCGATTTCCGACCCTGGTCCTGCGGGCCGACGCCGGCGCGGGCATCGCCGTGGTGGGCTACCGCCCCTTCGCGATCCTCGCCGCGGCCCTCACCCAGCTCGCCCCCGAGCTTCGACCAGGCGAGGACCTGCCCGGCGCCGTCGCGTATGTCCGCCGCTGGAAAAGGGCCATGGCATGGGAGGCCGCCGCGGCCCTCGGGATCGACGCCGCCACGGCGCTCCGCTCGCTGGAAAACGCGGTCGCCACTGGTGAGCTGGATCGCGACGACTCCATCGCCGGCGGTTTCCTGGCGACTGATGCGCAGCCGATCTCATGCCGTTGACATTCGAGACATGTGCTCGAACGTGTAACCTGGCCCCGACCGGGCCGTTCGCCAGCAGCCGAACCTTCGTGAGGGCTCGCTTCGCATGATCCCCGCCTCGGGCAACTCGTCTGTTGACCGCTGACGCTCGCAATGTAGACTGAAGGCGTTGCCGGAACCGGGTCGCTTTCCTGTTTGTTTGATCCGTGGAAGCAAGGGAGTACGGCTATGTCGGATGGCGCGCAGAACCTTTCTCGCCGGGACATGATGCGGATCGGAGCGACGGGCGTGGCCGCCGCGGGCGTCGGCAACCTGCCGGTGCTGGCGGATGAGCAGGCCGCCGCTGACAAGCTGCCCAAACGGCGCTACGGCCGCACCGGCCTCGAGATCGGCTGGCTCATCGGCGCGTCCGACTGGACCAAGGAACTGATCCCCAGGGCCGTGCACGCCGGGGTCAACTACTGGCACAAGGCCCAGGCGTGGAACGCTCACTCGTTCCCTCGGGCCATCAAGGCTCTGCCGAGGGAGTCGTATTACCTCGAGTGCGTCGTGGACCGCGTGAACGGCGACCACGCGCATGGAAAGATCGACGAGGAGCAGCACTACCAGTTCGTCAAGAGCCGCCTGAAGGACTCGGGCGCCGGGTATTACGATGTCTTCAAGTTCCACTTCGGGTATCACTCCATCGAGGAAGCGAAGCAGAACCCCGGCATGGTCCGCGCGTTCGAGCGGCTCAAGAAGGAGGGGCTGGTCAAGCACCTCGCGATCTCGCAGCACCACTACAACAACATCGGCGGCGACATGGCCTGGGAGATCCTGCACTACCTGGCCGATCATCAGCCGTATGACGCCACGCAGTTCTTCCACACCTACGGCGACCGCAAGGAAATCGAGGAATGGATCGCCGTGGCGAGGAAGCACGACATCGCCACGATCGCCATGAAGACGATGGGCGGCGTGGGACGCGCCTCGCACGATCCGAAGTTCAAGAAGCTGCTCGCCGATCCGAAGTACCACGGAACCACCCCCGCCGCGGCGATGGTCAAGTGGCTGAGGTCGAATGAGAACCTCACCGGCGCGGTGATCGCGACCAAGAATTTCGACCAGTTCCGCGAGAATACGGGCGCCGCCATCAGCCTGGCGATGGCCCCAAAGGACCACGCGACGCTCTCCCTGCTGTCGGGCTACAACAAGGGATTGACCTGCCTGCTGTGCGCCGAGTGCGTCTCCACCTGCCCCGAGCACATCGCGATCGCGGACATCTTCCGCTACGAGCGCTACGCCCGTGACTATTTCGACCTCGACCGCGCCCAGAAGGAATACGCCGCACTCACGAAGAACGGCACCTCGTGCGCCGGCTGCGGCGACTGCCTGCCGGCCTGCCCGCAGGAGATCGACATCGCTGCCAAGTTGAAGGATGTGCATCGGCTGCTGGGCTGAAATGCCGGCGTGACGATCCATTCGGGACGACTCGCGCGGATGGCGTGAACCATCCGCGCGGGTGAGGCCAAGGATGTCGGGACGAGGCCAGATGCCCCAGGCCCGGATGCAACGGTGACTGGCTCGGAGCCAGCCAGCGACACATCGCGATCAGAGTCACCCGCACCGAATACGAGCAGGCAGTCGGCTGTATCTCCTGTAATTTGACAGATGTCCTACCTGCCATTCGGGCGGGAGACGCGTTATCCTCAAGGCTCCACGGAGAAGTCCGAGCACCTGGAGCTGTCAGCCATGGGGAAGTCTCTGAGACGCGGCTGCCTCGTCGCTCTCATCGCCATCGCCGTCCCGAGTGGGGCACAGGCCCAGGACCGGAAGGAGCCGGCACCGGGGTCCAAACCGGTCGCCGACGAGATCCAGCAGGCGATCGTCGCGCTGCGGAACACCGACATCGGCAACCCGAAGGGCTGGGCGACGGCCGCGCGCCGGCTCACGCAGATCGGCAAGCCCGCGGTGCCGGCATTGATCGAGGAACTCGACCGCACGACGGCCGATCGTCCGCTCCGTTCGCTGGGATTTACGCTGAGGGCCATCGGCGACCCCCGCGCCGTGCCCGCGTTGATCCGCGCGATCCCGCGCACCCTGATGGCGCCCGGCGGCGATTACGGGCTGCGGATGGACGACCCCGAGCTCCTCGCATTCTTGCGGAATCATGACCTCGACGACACCGATCGACTCGAGGGATTCTCGTTCGGCACGCCGTATCGCGAAGTCACCGGGGCGCTCCATTCGATCACGGGCCAGCGGTTCAACGAGGACGAGCTGAACTTCATCCATCTCAGCGGGACGCCCAAACAGCGCTGGATTCAGCGCTGGCTCTTCCACGGCCTGGCCACGCGCTGGGCCGTCTGGTGGAAGAAGAACTGGAAGAAGTTCACGGATGATCCTGTCTACTCGAAGATCAGCCTGCCGTCCCTCCCCGATGCGCCGCCCGTCGCCGCGACCTCGGCCGAGCAACCCTTCCCGACGGGCCCGAAGGTCAAGGACGCCGACGGCTGGGCCAATGTGATCATCGGGCCGCCGCAGGCCCAGGAGCATTACCGGACCTTCAAGGACCTCGACACCGGCAGAGAAACGAAATGGCCCGGCGAGCTGGGCGACCCCGCGAAGGCCAACGGCGATGAAATCGCCAGGTTCGCGGCGAACGAGGGCCTTGACCTGCGAGGCATCGAATACACGCCCCCGGGCTCCGACCGCTCGTACTTCGCCCTCCAGGCGCTGGGCCTTCGCGCCTGGCAGGTGGAAAACAGCCTCTACGACAGGATCGGAAACAACCTCCGCGCCGAGAAGATCCCGGACCTCGACCGCCCGGCCGGCGAGATGCTGACCGACTTTGACCCGGCGACGAAGACCTATCATCCCGAGAACAAGGCGACATTCCTTTTCGTCACCCGCGAGGGGACGACGGGCATCCTCCAGTTGACCGGCCTGGTGAACGAGCTCCTGCGGCCCGACGACTTCGGCAAGCCTCTCGTCCCGGATCCTCCGGATCCCCCGGGCCGAGCGGCCCCGCTCAAGCCGGCGCGCGGCTTCTTCCGCGGCGTCCAGATCCAGTACAAGTACATCGTGGGCGGCGAGGAGGAGCGCTAATAGTCGCCGTACCTCCGAGACAGTTGCCAGAGTCTCGGCCTCCTGGCCCGCCGCCCCGAGGAACGTTGGCAAGACGATCTTCCGAGTTCCAAGGGGTCCGAGCCGCGCGATCTCCGGGAGGTTGTTTCGTCGGCGTTGTTCAGTCTGACGCGGGCGAACTCGGTTCGCCCGCCCGCCCGTTGTAGGTCAGGCTTTCCAGCCTGACACCGCCGCTCCGGACGGATCGGGCGGATCGGGCAGATCGGAGTCAGGCTGGAAAGCCTGACCTACGCGGGCAGACCGGAACGGAGTAGGTCAGGCTCTTAGCCTGACTCCGGCCGTTCTGGACCGATCGGGC
>JAKAUH010000828.1 GCA_021818605.1 Planctomycetota bacterium | reverse complement strand
CAACCTGGGCGGTACGCCGGCCATGGAGCTGGCGATCGTCGCGCGTCATGCCATCGAGGTTCTGGAGCAGAGCGGCCGGCGGGTGGAAAGGGTCTACGCCGGGACGTTCCTGTCGGCCCTGGAGATGGCCGGCGTGTCGTTGACGGTGCTCCCGGTGGACGATCATCGCCTCGCCCGGCTGGACGCCCCGACCGATGCCCCCGCGTGGCCCAACGCGGCGGACCGGCCGCGATCGCGGTCGACCGTCGCTGCCACTGCGCCGGCGCCGGAACCCAGGCCGGCCGCCGGCCCGCCGACGACCGAGCGGGGCCGTCGCCTCGGCGCCGCGATCGAGGCGGCCGCCCGGTCGTTGATCGACGCCGAGGCCCGGTTGACCGAGCTCGACCAGGCCGTCGGCGACGGCGATCTCGGAATCAGCCTGACACGAGGAGCGCGGGCCGTCCTGGACGCGTTGCCCTCGTGTCCGTTCGACGACCCGGCCGCGACGCTGCACCGGCTGGCCCTGACCCTCCAGCGCGCCCTGGGCGGCACGTCCGGGCCTCTTTATGCCATGCTGCTGCTCCGGTCCTCCGCCAGCCTGCGCTCGAATGACCCCGAGGCCGCAATGGCCTGGGCCGAGGCCCTCCAGGCTGGCGCGGCCGGGATCGGCGAACTCGGCGGCGCCTCCGTCGGCGATCGGACGATGCTGGATGCCCTGGTTCCAGCCTCCGAGGCTTTTATGTCGGGCCTGCACGCTGGAACCTCACCGATTGCGGCGCTGAATCAGGCCGTCGCCGCGGCCGAGCGCGGGGCCGAGGCGACGGCGTCGATGGCTCCGAGGCGGGGACGATCGAGTTATCTCGGCGACCGCGCCCTGGGCCACCCCGACCCCGGCGCCGTGGCCGTCGCCACCTGGCTGCGCGCCGTGGGCGGGGCGCTGGAGGCGATGGATTGACCGAGATTCGGTCGGTGAGTCGCCGGGTCGGGCGTCAGCGAGAGAGGCCGTTGAGAGGTATGCCGAAGGCCCACCACAGGATTGCGGACGCCGACAGCAAGGCCGCGAGCGGGATCAAGACCTGCAAGGACCCTCGCCGGAGCGAGATCCTTCCCCTTGCCACGTTCCAGCACGTCATGGCGAAAATCAGGGGAAGATAGACGAACCAGATGATCGGGCCCCCGACTATCACGAACGAGACCGGCAAAACGAACAGAGGCTTGGGAATCCGCCAGGCCGCCTCAGGCACGAGCACGAGCACGAGCAGGCCCCACCTCGCGAGGCAGCAGACCAGGAGCACGAGCGGATCGAGGGAAGTCACCCACACGGCAGGGCCGAGCCGGCGTTCGGCCAGGACAATCGTGATCGGAAAAGACAGGACGACCGCCGGGATCAGAAACGCGATCCACGTGCTGACCTGGCCGTCGTACGTGATGTTGTCGGCGAGCAGCCCCGCCAGAATCGCGACGGCCGGCATGAGATGCCAGAGGCGGAGACGATCGCGGGTGGCGTGCATGCCGGATCATGGCCCCGGCCCGTCGGCCGACTCAAGCCTCGCCGAACGGCGATTGCGACGACCAGCCCGCCTCGTCCCCAGAGCCATATCCGTGCTACAATCGACCGCGATGAACAGACCCCGCGCCCGAGGACGAACGACGGAGGGCCGCCCCATGAGCACGGCCGTCGCGACCGAGACCAGGACCGAGATCGATGTCCGCTACACGCCGGACGACCTGCTGAACATGTCCGACTCCAAGGATTACGAGCTGGTCGGCGGCCGACTGGTGGAGCGCCACATGGGAGCCGAATCGAGCGAGATCGGTGGAAACCTTTATTTCCTCCTCCGCCTGTTCTGCCGCGAGCACGACCTGGGAAAACTCTGGCCGGCCGACAACGGCTACCAATGCTTCCCGCATGATCCAAAACAGGTGCGCAAGCCCGATGTCTCGTTCATCAGGAAGGGCCGACTGCCCGAGAACAAGTCGCCGAAGGGCTGGATCCGGATCGTGCCCGACCTGGCCGTCGAGGTGGTCTCGCCCGGCGATCTGGCGGAAGAACTCGAGGAGAAGCTGGAGGACTACCGCAAGGCCGGCGTGCCTTTGGTCTGGGTGATCTATCCCAATCAGCGCCGGGCGCGAGTGTTCCGCCTCGACGGACCGCCCGCCCTGGTGCGCGAGGACGACGACCTCTCCGGCGAGGACATCCTCCCGGGCTTCCGCTGCCGCCTCGGCGACATCCTGCCCCGCCAGGACCAGAACGCCGGGCCGGCCTGAACAGCATGGCCCGGTCGCGCGCCGGACGCCACGATTGACGGCGGCCGGCTTGCCCCGATGCAACAATCAACCACCACGAACAGGACCCGAGGACGACGGAGGCCCGCCCCATGAGCACGGCCGTCGCGACCGAGACCGAGACCGAGACCAGGACCGACGTCCGCTACACGCCGGACGACCTGCTGAACATGTCCGACTCCAAGGATTACGAGCTGGTCGGCGGCCGACTGGTGGAGCGCCACATGGGAGCGGAATCCAGCCGGATCGGGACGCGGCTCTGCACGCGTCTCGACCGCTTCTGCGACGAGAACGACCTGGGAATCGTCTGGGGGGCCGACAACGGCTACCAGTGCTTCCCGCATGATCCCAGGCAGGTGCGCAAGCCGGATATCTCGTTCGTCAAGAAAGGCCGACTACCTGGAGACGCCTCGCCAAAGGGCTGGATCCGGATCGTGCCCGACCTGGTCGTCGAGGTGGTCTCGCCGGGCGACCTGGCCGAGCAGCTCGAGGAGAAGCTTACGGATTATCAAATGGCCGGCGTACCCCTGATCTGGGTGATCTATCCCAATCAGCGCCGGGCGCGGGCGTTCCGCCTCGACGGACCGCCCGCCCTGGTGCGCGAGGACGACGACCTCTCCGGCGAGGACATCCTCCCGGGCTTCCGCTGCCGCCTCGGCGGCATCCTGCCCCGCCAGGCCCCAACCGCCGAGCCGCCCGCCTCGACGCCGCCAACGGACCCGCACCGGAATCCCACTGACCACTGACCACTGACCACTGACCACTGACCACTGACCACTGAAAACTCATCATGCAACACCGACAGCTCGGCGCCTCCGGATTCAAGGTTCCTGTACTCTGCCTGGGAACGGGCACGTTCGGCGGCGAGGGGGCGTTCAGGGGGTTTGGCGAGACGGACGAGGCCGGCGCGACCCGGCTGGTGGACATCGGCCTGGACGCCGGGCTGACGATGTTCGACTCGGCCGACGCCTATTCCGCCGGCCGGGCCGAGGAGATCCTCGGCCATGCGATCCGGGGGCGGCGCGACCGGGTGATTATTTCGACCAAGTCGGCCTTTCGGGTCGGTCCCGGTCCGAACGACGTGGGCTCGTCGCGATATCACCTGACTCGCACCGTCGAGGGGAGTCTCCGCCGGCTGGGCACCGATTACATCGACCTGTACCAGCTCCACGCGTTTGACCGGACGACGCCCGTCGAGGAGACGCTCGGCACGCTTGACGACCTGGTGCACGCCGGCAAGATCCGCTACATCGGCTGCTCGAATTTCTCAGGCTGGCATTTGATGAAATCGCTGGCGATCTCCGAGAAAAGCGGCCTGGCCCGGTACGTGGCGCACCAGGCGTATTACTCCTTGATCGGCCGCGACTACGAGTGGGAGCTGATGCCGCTGGGGATCGATCAGGGGGTCGGCTGCGTGGCCTGGAGCCCGCTGGGCTTCGCGCGCCTGACGGGCAAGATCCGCCGAGGCCAGCCGCTCCCGCAGACCAGCCGCCTCCACCACGCCGACACACTCGCTGGCGGTCCGACCGTGCCCGACGAGTACCTCTTCCGCGTCGTGGATGCCCTCGACACGGTCGCCGCCGAGACGGGGAAAACGGTGCCGCAGGTCGCGATCAACTGGGTCCTGAGCCGGCCGACCGTGGCCACCGCGATCATCGGCGCCCGCACCGAGGACCAGCTCCGCCAGAACCTCGGGGCCGTCGGCTGGGAGCTGACCGCCGACCAGGCCGCCCGCCTCGACGCCGCCAGCGCGCTCACGCCGTCCTACCCCACCTGGCACCAGCGGCTCTACATCGAGCGCAACCCGCCGGCGGTGTGATCGCGCGCGGCCGCGAAACCCGCGTCGCACGCACTGCGAGCGGGGACAACCTCCCTCTTGCCTCTTCTCGGACAGCCGTTACAATCTGGACGGTGATTCCGACGGATTTCGTCAAAAATCGTCCCGTCTTTGCTGCGGAGCTCGAAAATGCTTCTCGAATTTCGACTCCGAAACTTCCGTTCCTACGCCGCCGAGAAGCGGTTCACCCTGGTCGCCGGCCCCGGAAAGGAACTCCCTGGGAACACGATGGACGCGGAGGGGTTCGAACGCGCCCCATTGCTCCGCAGCGCGGCGATCTACGGGGCGAATGCCTCGGGCAAGAGCAACCTGGTCCACGCCTTCGGCTTCTTTCGATCCTTCGTGCTCCGGTCCACGGAAGCCCGCGAGGAGGGAGAGAAGATCGCGGTCTTGCCCTTTCTGCTCGACCCCAAACTGGCCAGGGAGCCGAGCGAGTTCGAGATCACGTTCCTGTTCGGCGGCGTGCGCCACCAGTATGGCTTCGTGGTCTCGCAGGAGCGGGTCCACGAGGAATGGCTGATCGCCTATCCCAGGGGGAAGCCGCAGGAATGGTTCCACAGGACGTGGGACAGGGCCGGGAATCCGGAGTGGGCATTCAGCCGCACGCATCTGCGAGGAGACAAGCGGCAACTCGCCGAGAAGACGCTCCCCGAAGCTCTGTTCCTCTCGGTCGCCGCCAAGTGGAATCACCCGCAGATTGAGCCCATCTATGAGTGGTTCCGCAGGAAACTGAGAGTCTTGCCACGCAGGATGGACATCAACTCTTTTACTCGGCGCCAGGCCCTCAAGAATGCAGTTTTCTTGGAATGGCTTTCCGACGTCCTTCGTGCCGCCGACCTCGGGATTAGTCGAGTGATCGCCCAGGAGGGCAAGATCGGCAGTGACGATCTTCGGCTTCACCCGGCTTTGGATCCCGATGTGCGAAAATACATTATAGACAAGTATGTGGGGTCGCCTACGGTGGACGTCCGCACGAGGCGCAGGGTCTCGGGATCGGCGGGCGATGTCGAGTGGGATCTGGAGATGGAATCCGACGGAACTCAGCGGATGTTCGAGCTTCTGGGCCCGATCTACGACGTTCTCCATGAAGGGGCGATCCTGATCATGGACGAGCTGGATACGAGCCTTCACGCCCACATCACCCGCGAGATCGTTCACTTGTTCAACAACCCGGCGACGAATCCGAACGGGGCTCAGCTCGTCTTCACAACGCACGACACGAGCCTGCTGGATCCGACGCTCCTCCGCCGCGATCAGGTCTGGTTCACCGCGAAGGACGAGGCCGGCGCGACCGACCTCTATTCGCTCCAGGACTTTAGCGTCAGGAAGGGCGAGCCCCTGCTGAAGGGCTACCTCGCCGGTCGCTATGGGGCGACACCCGTGGTCGAGCGATTCCCGTTCCCGCCCGCGCCCCAGACGCCGGACGAGCCCGAGCCCGTCCGTCGGCGACGATAGCCAGCCCGTGTGCTGAAGCCTGCGAGGGGACTCTGCCTTCGAGCCTTGCGGAGAAGTTGGCCGATGAGTCGTCGTCACCGAGTCCGGCCCGAGTCCGACCTGGCGCGCAGGGGCCCGTCTCGCAAGCCCCGCGAATGCCTCCTGATCGTTTGCGAGGGGGTCGAGACCGAGCCGAATTACCTGGGGTCGCTCCGGCGCGGGATCGGCCTGAACACGGTCGAGGTCGAGATCGTCGGCCAGGGGGCGGAGATCGTCGGCCTCGTCGACGAGGCGATCCGGCGCAGGAAGCAGAGGGAGGCCGAGGCTGAGGAAAGCAACCGGCGAGCGCCGTTCGACGAGGTCTGGTGTGTGGCTGACACCGAATGCTGCCCCGATAACCCCTCGTGGGACAGGGGAGTCGCCCGGGCGAACGCAACCGGGTTGAAGCTGGCCTGGTCGAACCCCTGCTTCGAATACTGGCTGCTCCTGCACTTCGAACGCATCGGCTGCAGCTTCGCCGGCTTCGCGGCGATCCGGTCATTCCTGAGCAAGCATATCAAAAACTACTCAAAGAGCATCGATTACTTCGGCCAGCTCGCCCACCGGATCCCCGCGGCGATCGACCATTCCCGGCAGATCCATCGCTCCCAGTGGCAGAATACGCCGAGGTCCATCGACTGCAACCCAGCCACGACCCTGCACGAGCTGGTCGAGAGGCTGCTCGAGGTCGCCGGGATGACGATCGAGGAATTCCAGCGACGGTTCCCTCCAATCGAGGAAGCGCCGAAGAAGAGCGCGGGCCGGCGAGGCTCGAGCAGGACGAGAAAACGGTCAGGCTAACGTGACGGATCGCTGGCGGCCGCCTGCTCCGTCGGCCGTGAACGCCATCGCGATGCGTCCCGGCCTCCGAATCATGCCACCAGCCCCTCGCGAAAGCCGACCGCCCACCGAATTCCGCCTCCCTCGGCACGCTGGTATAATCCGGGCGAACTTCATCACCCGAGCGAGGAAAACCCCAATGATTCGCCGCCTCTTTGATCTATCGGGACGCACCGCCCTGGTGACGGGCGGGAGCAAGGGACTGGGCAAGGCGATGGCCCGCGGGCTGGCCGAGGCCGGAGCCGACATCGTCATCTCGAGCCGGCACGAGGACGAGCTCCGCGCAGCCGCCGCCGAGATCGGCGCGGGGCTCGAAATCCAGGTCCATCACGTCGTGGCCGACCTGTCCCATCGGGCCGAGGCGGTGCGGCTCGCTGACGAGACGCTGAAGGCCGCGGGCAAGGTCGACATCCTGATCAACAACGCCGGCTCCAACAAACCCCAGTCGATCGACCGGATCGAGGACGAAACCTGGGACCAGCTTGTCGAACTGAACCTCGGCTCGTGCATGGCGCTCTCCCGCGCCCTGGTGCCCGGCATGATCGAACGAAGGTGGGGCCGGGTCATCCACATCTCGTCGATCATGGGTTTCAGCTCGGCCGCCGGGCGCAACGCGTACTCGGCGACCAAGAGCGCGCTTTTGGGCCTGGCCCGCGCCGGCGCCAATGACCTGGGCGTGCACGGGATCACCGTCAACTGCATCGCGCCAGGCCCGTTCCTGACCGACCTGCCCGCCGGCCTGCTCTCGCAGGAGATGCGCGATGAATTCGCCCGGCGCACGGCCCTGGGCCGCTGGGGACAGCCCGACGAGCTGATCGGCCCCGCGCTGCTGCTGGCCAGCGACGCCGGCAGCTACATCACCGGCACCTGCCTCATCGTCGACGGCGGCGCCCTCGCCCGGATCTTCTGAGCCGCGGACCCCGTCGGATACGGGCGGCGGCGTATGGCCCCGACCCGACCCGACCCGACCTGTCCTGTCCTATCCTGGACTCGCTTCAGGTCCGCGATGCCCGCGCCGTCCTGGTCCCGCGTCATGAATTCCATGGGTCGGTAGGACGGGTCGCCAAAAACGTTGATGTCTCAGGAATGGCCATGAAAATCCTGGAACTTCAGTTGCAAGCGTTCGGGCCGTTTACCGACGTCACCCTGGATTTCTCGGGGGGGCGTGAGGGCCTGCACGTCGTCCTCGGGCCGAACGAGGCGGGGAAGTCGTCGGCCCTGCGCGCGGTCCGCCAGGCGCTCTTCGGCTTTCCCGGGCAGTCGCCGGACGATTTTTTGCACAGCTACGCGCGGCTCCGCGTGGGGATGCGGCTGCGCGATCGCGAGGGCCGCGAGCTGGCGTTCGTCCGCCGCAAGGGGAGCATGAACATCCTGCTGGCCGAGGACGGCGCCACCCCCCTGCCCGACGACGCGCTCCGGCGGATCCTCGACGGGATGTCCGAGGCCGAGTTCACCCGGCGGTTCGCGCTGGATCATGACGAGCTGGTCGCCGGCGGCAAGGCGATCCTCGACGGGGCTGGTGAACTGGGGCAGTTGCTCTTCCAGGCTGGCGGCGGACTGAAGGACCTGTTCGAGGTCCAGCGCCGGCTCGACCGCGAGCTCGAGGCGCTCTTCAAGCCGAACGCGTCGAAGCCGCGGATCAACGCCGCGCTCGCCGAGCTGAAGGAAGCGAAGGCCACGGTGCGCGCGGGGAGCCTGCCGAGCAGCGAGTGGGTCGAGCACGCCACGGCGCTGGAAAAGGCTTCGGCGGATCTCGAGCGGGTCGAGGGCCGGCTGGATTCGGAGCGCGCCGAGCGCAGGCGCCTCGAGCGGATCGCCGATGCGCTGCCCGTGCTGGCGAGGCGCCGGCAGGCGCGTGAGGAGCTGGAGGCGATGGGGCCGGTCGTGCTGTTGCCGGAGGACTTCGGCGACCGTCGCCATCGCGCGGCCGCCGCGGTCGAGTCGGCCCGCGCCGCCGAGGCCGCCGCGCTGCGGGCGATCGCCGAGCTCGACACCCAGATCGAAGCCCTGGTCGTCCCCGACGACCTGCTCGCCGAGGCCGAGGCTGTCGAACGGATCCGCGACCGCCTGGCCGGCCACCGCAAGTCGCTCGCCGCCCTGCCCGACGCGCAGGGACAGCTCCGCCTCATCGAGGACGAGGCGCGCGACATCCTCGCCGAGCTGGGGACAAACGCGGCCGGCGGGGAGGGTGCGGAAGGCGTCGCATCGGCACCGGACAGCGCTCCATCCCTTCCGGCGATCGAGCCCCGGCCGACAAGCACGCGGGCGACACGGTCGGCGACCACGAGGCTGGCAGGCGAGTTGGCGCGGTTGACGGCCGAGCGCGAGCAGGCCGACGCGCGCGTCGGCGAGCTGGCCGAGCGGCTGGAGTCGGAGCGCGCCGAGCTCGACCGCCTGGCCGAGCCCGGCGATCCCGAGCCGCTGGCGGCCGCGCTGCGGCCGGCGCGCGAGCTGGGCGACATCGACGCCCAACTGGAGTCGGCCCGCGCGCGGCTGGAGCGGGCGGAGGGCGACGCGGCGCAGGCGGTGGCGCAGTTGCCCCTCTGGTCCGGGCCGCGCGAGGCGGACGAGGTGGCCGCGCGGCCGGTGCCGGCCGTCGAGAGCCTCGATCGGTGCGAATCCGAGCTGACATCGTGCGAGTCGGAGCTGGAGCGCATCCGCACGGCCCGCGCCGAGGCCCAGGCCGAGGCCGACGAGGCCGACGCGCGCCTGG
>JAKAUH010000213.1 GCA_021818605.1 Planctomycetota bacterium | reverse complement strand
GAACATGCCGCCGAGCTGATCCGAGACGCCCGCCGATGCGCCGCGAGGCTCGAACGTCCCGTCGCCGCGATTGCGGTAGATCTCCATCGGCTGGGTCGGGTCGAACGACGAGACGACCAGGTCGAAGAGGCCGTCGCCGTCGAGGTCTTCGAAGATCCCCGACCCGGCCTGGTTGAGCCGGTTCACCCCGGCCAGGTGGGCGACGTCGCGGAACGGGCCGATGTCGCGCTCGGAGTTGACGAATCGATCGAGCGGGACGAGGTAGCGGGGATCGACCTTCGCCGGATACTCGCCGAGCGTCATGTGCGCCAGGTTGAGCAGCCAGCGGACCTCCAGGTCGTCCGGGTATTCCTCCAGCAGCCGGGTGAAGTAGCCGATGGCGGCCCGCGAGCCGTCGGTCTTCGTATGGACGGCCGTCGGGGCGATCGGCAGGATGCACGAGCCCTCGCCACGGCAGTCGATGCAGTTGTCGTTCTCGCCCTTGCGCATCGAGGTCACGCCCTGCATGAACAGCAGTGTGCAGAGCCATTCCGAGCGAAGAGCGGCGTTGACCTCGGCGATCTTTCGGGCATCGTCCAGCTCGACGGCCGCGCGCTCGGGCTGGCCCTCGGCGTTCCAGAGCATCGCGCGGTTGATGTGCAGCTCGATCATCTCGCCCCGGTCGCCGGCCCGCCGCGCTGCGTCGAGCGAACATTCGCCAGCCTTCAGCAGCGATCTCCCCGGCCGATCCCACGCGCGGGCGATCTGCTGGAGCGAGTCGCTCGCCTTCCAGCTCGGCAGGTTGGTCATGAGCACCCCGAAGCCGCTGGGATCCAGCCACTGCCGCGGTTGAAGGCTGCCGCGCGCCGGCGCGGCGGACTTCCCGGCCTCGGTGGCCAACGAGTCGAGTCGAGCGCCCGTTCGGCGCGTCGTCGCGACGCTCCCCGCGGGCCTGCGGACAACCATCAGCGCGGCGACGAGAACCGCCAGGATCACCGACAGGCACGCCACGCGGGTCCTTGTGTTTTGAGCCGCCCCGCCCATGATCGTGATCTCCGCGTCACGGCCGCCTCATCGTCTCATCCCCGCCACCTGATCGCGGCCTCAAAGGACCCCTTGACCGGAAGAAAGACCGCGGGCGCTACCGAGGATCCGATCGAGCGCGGCCATCTGCGCGACGCCGTCCTCGGCCGGGTCGACGGGCCTGCCGCCATCGACCGATCGGGCGAAGGCGTCGACCATCGCCGCGTACTGGTCGACTGCCTCGAAGTCGAGGACCTTCTCGACATCTCCGCCCGAACCCGAGTCGGACGCGGCGCCGATCGTCCGCAGACGGGCCGCCGGCACGACTCCGGCGGGAGGCAGGAACGCGTCGGGGACCTCGATCACGCCGCGGGTCCCGACGATCTCGCAGGCGCAGCGATACGGCTGCTCGAAGCTGCAATCGACCGTGGCCAGCACGCCGTCGGGGAACTCGAGCACCGCGGCAAGGGTCAGGTCGACGCCGGACGGACCCGCGTGCGCAACGGCCGCGACCCGCGACGGCTCGGCCCCGGCGTAGAACCTCGCGGCGCTCAGGCCGTAGCACCCCACGTCCCAGAGCGCCCCGCCGCCGCGCGCCGGATCGAGCCGCCAGTCGCCCTCGGCGATCGGGAACGAGAACGACGACCGGACGAGTCGCAGCGATCCGATCGCCCCGTCGCGGACCAGCCGGCGCAGGGCGAGCGACCGGGGCTGATGCCGCCACATGAACGCCTCCATCAGCAGCACCCCGCGGGCCCGGCAGTGCTCGGCCATCGCGGCGGCCTCGCCGGCGTCGAGCGCCAGCGGCTTCTCGCACAGGACGTGCTTGCCGGCATCGGCCGCGGCTGTCACCCACGGCCGGTGCATCTCGTTGGGCAGCGGGATGTAGACAGCGTCGACCTCCGGGTCTGCCAGCAGTGCCTGGTACGAACCATGGGCCTGGGTAATGCCGAACTCGTCGGCCCACTGCCGCGCGACGGCCGGGTCGCGGCTGGCGATCGCGTGCAAAACGCCCGTCGACGAGCCGCGGATGCCGGGAACCAGTCCCCGCCGCGTGATCCGCGCACAGCCCATGATGCCCCATCGCAGCGGACTCATCATCGTCATCGCTCGCCTCATCCCTCGCGGCTTATCGGGTCGGGTCGGGACCGCTCGTCGGATTTGTTGAGAGAGTGAGCGCGGACGGTCTCCCTCGATGTTGGTGGGACCGCCTCTGACGGCGGCGCATGGGCATGGCCGAACCGATGAGCAGCGATCGCATCCGCCAACCCATGCCGTCCCCCAACCCGACTCCCGCGAACCGGGAGGGGGAGGCTCTCGGCTCCTCGAACTCACTTCGACGAGGTACGATCTCAGGATACGATGCAGGCCGCCCGTTGGAAAGTCCGGGGGCGCGTGGGCGCGATGGCGATGCCAGGGCCGGGAGGGGAGGATGCAGCGCGGCCCGAACGGGTCATTCAGCCGGGGCCTCGCCGCAGGATCGTGCTTCATGTCCTTCTCATCGCGCTGGGGATGACGGTAGTCCTGTACAATTGTCTCATTCGTCCTGTTCCAGAGGTCTCCGCGCGACGTCATCCAGGGAACTCATATCGACGCGCTGGGATTCCCGGCGGCGGCGTCGCAGAACCTGTCGGTCGAGGGCGCCATCCAGAAGTCGATGCGAAAAACCCGTGAGAACGTCGAGAGCGTGCTCGACGAGGCGGATTTCCGGTACAGTATCACCGACGGGATCGTCAGCCTGCTTCGCAAGGAGGTCGGGATCGAGTACATCGACGCTCCTCGCTGAACATCACCCGGCCGGGCCACGGGCGAACCAGCGACGTGAGTCGCCGGGTGGACTCGCGAGCGTGGTCAAAGGCACTCGCCGCCTCAAGGCGAACCGGCGACATGAGTCGCCGGGTCATTCACGCCGAGAGCAGGAACCCAGCGACTGACGTCGCCGGTTCGCCCAGCCCGGGCGATCCGCCCAGGCCGGGCTTCAACCAGGTGGTGTTCGGCGAGGAGTGGCAGTACATCCAGCACAGCGCCGAGATCAGCGGGGGCAACTCGGGCGGACCACTGATCTACGAGGATGGCACCGTCCTGGGAATCAACACGCTCGTGACATTCGATCAAAACCGGCCCGGCGTGGGAGTCAAGTACTACGCGATCGGCATCAACCAGGCGGTGAGCGAGGTGCGCGGCCGGGTGCCCGAACTGTTTCCCCGGTAGGAGAGAAACGCCCATGCTCGAACGACTCGACGAGATCCCCTGGGCCGAAATCGAACACGCCTACGGCCCGGCCTCGGATGTACCAGGATTGCTGCGCGAGCTGCTCGACCCCGATCCGAAGGTGCGCACCCGGGTGCTCGACGAGCTGTACGGCAACGTGTTCCACCAGGGAACACGCTTCCCGGCCTCGGCATACGTGATCTTGTTTTTGATCGAGTTGTGTGCTGATCCCGCGGTCCCCGCTCGGGGCGACATCCTGCGCTACTGGGGCAGCCTGATCACCGGATATTTCAGCGTGCAGGAACGTCCGATGTGGGGCGACGGCACGCGAATCCATGACTGCGGCGAGGTCCGTGAGCGTGCGGATGAGAAAGAGGCCGATCTGCCATTCGTCGAGACGCTGCACCGGGTCTATCTCGAGTCGCTAAAAGGATTCGACCTGCCTGTCGAGCTGCTGAACAGCGACGAGGCACCGGTCCGCGCGGGAGCGGCCTGGGTACTCGCCTGCCTGCCGACGAAGGCCGAGGTTTCGGTCCCGGCCCTTGAGGCAAGACGGCTGGTCGAGCCATCCGGCTGGATCCGGGCCGCGATCGCTTTCGCCCTGGGCGAGCTGGGAGCGCCCGACCCGCTGCGCGGGATCGTCGCCGACGACGACTTCCCCGCCGCGCGCTGCATGGCCGCCTGTCAGCTCGCCAGAATCGCGCCTGACGAGGGATTGCTCGACACCCTCCTGCCGTTCATCTCCGAGCCGATCGAGGGCTACGAGAACATCCCCGGGGCCGGCGGCCAGTCATCAGGGGACGCCGCGTTCTCGATCGCGCACCTGCCGCCAAACGTGCGCCGCAAGGCGGTGCCGGCGATCTGTGACCGGCTCGAAAAGGCGCGCTGCTTCGACACCATGCCGCTCGTGCATGCGCTCGTCAGCGCGGCCTTCGAGCCCAGGGACGAGCCGCTCACTGAGTTGACCGAGTTCCAGCGTGAGGTCCTGATCCGCATGCTCAACACCGAGGAGCTCTGGTCGATCGGGAACCTCTACTGGACGTTCGGAGCCCACGGCCTGCCTCCGGATCGCGATAAGTGCGCCCGGCTCGCCGGCGTGAAGGTGGCGAATGACGAGGCCCTTGCCTCGCTTCGGTCGGGGCTGACTTTCGCCGACATGGGGTTCCACCGCGAGGGCCGCGAGCACATCCAGCGGGCGCTCGAACTGGACGCCACGGTGTTTGAACGCGCTCCCGCGCCGGACGAGTCCTGGCTCCTTTACGCGAAGGCGTTCGCTGACACTGAACCCGAGCGGGCCCGCGAGGCGTTCCGCCGCGCCTGCGCCATCAACCCGGCAGCCCGGTGGCGGGTTGGCGTCGAGTGGACCCTGGCGGATCTGATCGCGGAAGACGACGATCAATGAACCGCGGCGAGTCACCGGCGAACGATTCCGTCGAGCGACAGCCACAGCGCTCAGGCTGACCGTCAAAGTGTCCAGAGCAGGGAAGGCCAATCGCCATGTCGGGTCATCTGCTCGCTGTTGTCATCTTCATGACAGCTATGCCCCAGCAGGGC
Source organism: Planctomycetota bacterium (assembly GCA_021818605.1). GTDB lineage: Bacteria > Planctomycetota > Planctomycetia > Isosphaerales > Isosphaeraceae > JAKAUH01. The sequence continues at coordinate 4,383 of JAKAUH010000213.1, read as the reverse complement.
GAGGTCCGGCGTCAGGGGCCGGACCGCAAGACCGTGCAAGCCTTTAACAGAAGTAAGCATGCGCAGCAAGTGTTCCGTCGACGTCCGGAGCCTCCACCAGGCGGCCAGGTGATCGCGGTCATGACGAACCACGACAGGCAGAGAGTCATTCGCTACATCACGATCACGATGCCGGAGGACCAGAAGAAGAAGGACGAGAACGATAAAGACGACGAGGAGCCCATGCCACTGGTGTTCATGCCCCCGAATCTCCAGACGGCCGTGCTGGAGCGGGAGAACCTCGACCGCTGGGTGTTCGACGAGGACGGCACAGCCGAGCAGCGGTGGAAGCACCTGAAGAAGCTTCTGGACGACAGGATCGCCGCGGACTCCCTCGGGCACAGGTTCACCCCCGCGGAGAAGGCCCGGCTCAGGGTCGCCGGCAAGGGCGACATCAAGCGCTTCCTCGACCAGGTGGAGGAGGAGCGGAAGCGGTTCGAGAAGGAGCGACGAAGCTGGCGTACGGGCTTCGCCGCTCTGCGACGGCTCGATCCGCTGGCGACGATCTATGCGGAAGGCCCCTTCGGCGTGGAGTCGCTGTACGCCAAGACGCTCCGCCGGATCAAGGCGGAACCGCCGCCCGGGGAACAGCTCCCCGGGGCGGATCGCTGAAACGGCGTTCGCAGGCCCGTTCGGCTCGTTCAGGGCTCGTCGTAGCCCTTGAGCTCGCGGATCCAGATGTTGCGGTATCGGACCGGGTGGCCGTGGTCCTGGAGGACGATCGGGCCCTTGGGGCCGTGGGCGTGGTACGGGGAGATGCCGCGCCAGCGCATGGGGCCGTTGTGCGCGGTGTGATTGTGGACGAGCACGCCGTTGTGCAGCAGCGTCGTGTACGCCGGGGATTCGAGCGAGCCGTCCGGCTTGAACCGAGGGGCGGTGAAGATCAGGTCATAGGTCTGCCACTGGCCCGGGGCGCGCGAGGCGTTCACCAGCGGCGGGTACTGGCCGTAGATCGCGGCGGCCTGGCCGTCGGCGTAGGTGATGTTCTCGTAGCTGTCGAGCACCTGGATCTCGTACAGGCCGAACATGATCACGCCGCTGTTGCCCCGGTCCTGGTCGCGGCCGTGGGGCGGATTGGGCGTGGCGAACTCCACGTGCAGCTGGCAATCGCCGAATTTGTCGCGGGTCTGGACCACGCCGGCGCCGGGCTTCGCCACCATCGCGCCGTCCTGGATCGTCCACTTCGCCTCGCCGCCTCGGCCGCTCGTCCACTTCGACAGGTCCGTGCCGTCGAACAGGACGACCGCGTCGGACGGGGCCTTGCCCGGCCGCTCCTGGGTGCTGCAAGTGCCGGGCGTGATCACCTTCGGAAAGGGGCGGTCGCTATCGTGGACGTGCCACTTGCCGCCCGGCAGCATGGGGGTATCCTTGTAGCCCACGTGCGGGCGGGCCTTTCCCTGCTCCTGGGCCACGCCCAGCGCCGAGGCCACGAACATCCCGGCGACCGCCAGGGGAAGCAGGGAGAGAATGCGTCGGTTCATCATCATACTCGACCTTGTCTGGTTGATCCGATCCCGATTCCGGCCCGTTTCCATCCGACCCAATGTCGCCCCCTTTCTGGGGTGACTCCGGCGATGCCGTCCGGGCCGATGCCCGCATCTCGCGGACGCCCTCTGTCGCAGGGCGAGTCTAACGGCCGCGCCGGCCGTCCGCCAGGCACCGCCGGGACGCGAGGTGGCCAGGCGTTCCGATGCCGGACGGGGATTCCCGGAATTCTGAAGAATCCGTGTCCGATTTCGGCGGCAGAGAGCTATATGAATGGTAGATAGCACGCCGCCCGCGGGTGAATCGGACCGGCTGACCCGGACCGGACCCGGGCCGAACGAGCGAGTGGAAGATGAAAGCCAACCAGCACGCTGCATAATCCGTTCGCAGGGACGCTGTGCGTCATCCCCTGCGGGCGGGTTCCTATCGAGGGGAGAGAACACCGATGGACGCAACCCGCACCCGACGCACCCGTGACCGAGCCCGCCAGGGGTGGTACGCGCGATATCGCCAGTGGCGGTTCGCCCGCTACCTGGGGTTCGCCGCCAGCCCCGAGGCCCTCCGGCCGCAGCGCCCGTTGAGCGCCGAGCGCCAGTAGAGAGCTGCTCGAGAATCAGTTTGCCGAATTGTGGTGCAGGCGTCTCGCCTGCACACCGGAAAATGCAGGCGAGACGCCTGCACCACGAACACCAGGCTGACAGGGTTGATCGGGACCAGCCCCGAGGAACTGGAGATCAAACCCACGGATATGATTAACATCCCGCCGGACACCATCCCATCGCATCCCGCCTCGCCTCGCCTCGCCTCGCGTTGCCTCGACTGGTGCACCAGCCTGTCGAGCTTCCCGCCGATCGATTGGTCCCGCCGACGAGCCGAAGAAAGACAAAAAAAGTCGGTACTGGATTCACGGCCGATCCGAATTATCATGGTGAGGGGGACAAATGACCTGTCCTCCCCATTCATAACGGTCCCAGGCCGGGGCCGGCATCCGGGCTGGAAGGCCCGGGGCGACGGCGCACCGAGAGACGAATCCAGGTTTGATGGAGGGTCCCGTGGATCACTTCGTCAAGTACGACCGGCTTCCGGAAGGCTATCAGATCCCCCGTGACCTCGGGGAGAAGTTCCGCTTCGACGCCGAGAATCACCGGTTGATCTTCTCGGGTTACATGAGCAAGACCGAGTTCGATCGCATCTGCGAGCCCACGCGCGACTGGTCCTTCCGCCGGTCGGTGGAAGAGCTCTTCCGCATGAGCGTCGTCGATGCCCGGCCCAACCCGGCCGCGCCCAGGCCGGGCGGCGGCCTGCTGTCCCGACTGTTCGCCCGGGGCTGACCCGGGTGCATCTGTGCGATAGGAAGCGATTGTATGGCCAACGCCGGGGTTCCACCGGGCGGACGATCAGCGTCCGCCCGCGTGCTGGCGCCTGCGCACGTCCAGATAGACCGCGGCCAGCAGGACCGAGCCCTTCACGATCGACTGGAGTGAGAAGTGGACTCCCGCCTGGTTGAGGCCCTTGTCGAGGATGCCGATGATGACGGCGCCGAGCATGGTCCCGGCCACGGAGCCGATGCCGCCGGTGAAGCTCGTCCCGCCCACGACGACGGCCGCGATCGCGTTCAGCTCGTAGCCCACGGCCGAGCCCGGCTCGGCCGAATAGAGCTGCGACGCGTGGATCAGGCCCGACAGCCCGGCGAAGAGCCCGCAGAGGATGTACACCGCGGTCTCATGAGCCTCGAGACGGATGCCGACCAGCCGGGCGGCCTCGCGGTTCCCGCCGATGGCATACAGGTGCTGGCCGAACCGGGTGCGGTGGAGCAGCACCCACGAGACCACGAAGGTCGCCGCCATCAGCACGACCGGGACCGGCAGCACGCCGAGGAGGCGGTAGTTCCCCAGCACCTCGAACGCGGTCGCGTCCGCCGGGACGGAGATCGGCTGGCCCCGGTTGAACCGCAGGGCCACGCCCCGGGCAATCTGCATCGTCGCCAGCGTGATGATGAACGGCGGCATGGTCGTGCGCGCGGCGAGGGTGCCATTCACGGCCCCGAACAGGGCCGCGACGCCCAGCCCGGCAGCGACCGACGGGATCAGGCCGGCCTGCGGCAGCAGCCAGACGGTGACCGTCCCCACCAGCGCGACGACCGCCCCAACCGAGAGGTCAATCCCCCCGATCAGGATCACGAGCGTCATGCCGAACGCCAGGATCGCGTTGACGGAGATCTGCTGCGCCAGGTCGAGGAGGTTTTCCGCATACAGAAACCGCGGCACCCAGAGGCGGAAAACGCCCAGGAGAACGGCGATCGCGACGACCAGCGGGACGTAGGATTTCAAGGAACGCATGGGATGGCGACGATGGACGGCCAGACCGGGTCAGAAGCACGAAAGCACGAGATTACGGCATCGCGAGAGGCGTGAGAATATCACCCCGGCAAGGAAGATCCTCAAGTCGGTCAGGCTCACAGCCTGACAGTGAGGGCGAGTCAGGCTGAGAGCCTGACCGACTTTTCTGCCGGCGTAATACGCAGCCGTTCAAATAAGGAACGACCGGTCGCGCGCAGGAGCCGCACACCTGTGACGTGCGGCGCCCGCCACATGGTTTCAACGATGATGCCTTGCCTTCAGGGCCAGCACTCCCACGCGGCCCGCGGACAAAAGATCCTGGACCTTGACCACGCTTGCTCGGGCCGGCTGCTCCGACGACAGCCGCGGCTGGACCGCGCCCGGGTGATGCACGGTCCGGCCCGGGAACTTCGCCGGGGCCTTACTCGGCGGAGCTTTCCGCTCGTGGGGGGGCGTTTTTGACGCGCCAAGGTCCTTCTTGTGGTCGTGCCGGCTGCCGGAGATGCTGACGAACGTGTTG
>JAKAUH010000775.1 GCA_021818605.1 Planctomycetota bacterium | reverse complement strand
AGGTCGGCCATCGCGGGGACATCGATCTGGCGCTCGAGGCCCTCGGGCATGTAGGAAAGGCCCGTGCTGCGCAACTCATCGATGTCCTTGCGAAGCACGGTTTCCTCGCGGCCGTCGGGCTGGCGGATCGTGAGCGAGTTGGGCGTCTCGACGGCGATCAATCCCGTGAGCACGCGGCCGCTCGTTGTAACCAGGACATAGCTCACGAACTGCGGTTTCACCTCGCGGTTCGGGTCGAGGATGTTGAGCAGCACGGCGTCGAGCCCTCGGTTGCGAACCGCGGCCAGATCCTCGCCGACCGCCCGGCCGACCCCTTCGAGCCGGTGGCACGCTGAGCACTGCGCGGCGAAGACCCGCTTGCCCCGCGCGGGGTCGCCCGGCATCTTCAGAGCCTTCTGATAGGCCGCCACAACGTCCTGGCGCCGGGCCTGGGCGCCGGCCAGCAGCCGACCGACGCGCTTCTGGACGGTGGCGTCGGGATAGGATTTCAACAGCGCGAGCCGGGCCGGGTCAAGGTCGGCGCGCGCGACCTTGCCGCGCTCGATGGCGTCGAGGAACGCGCCGAGCCACGCCGGGCGCGAGGTGAGGGCCTCGGCCGCCGAGGCGCGGAGCTTCGGGCTCATGCCGGGCCACTCGCGGAGCAGGATCGCGGGTATCCGCGGGTCGTCGAAGCCGGCCAACATGCCGGCAGCCTCGGCCTGGACCTCCGCTGGGTGTCGCGGCGAGAGCAGCTCGGTCAGCGGCCCCTCGGCCTCGGCCAGCCCGGCGAACCGGAGGATCCGGACCGCGGCGACTCGCGCGGCGATCGATCCATCTTCGTTCATGGCGGTGGTGCGGGCGTCGGCAATCAGGCGGTCAAGGATCGAGCGGACCCGCCCGCCCCGTGCGTCGGCCAGCCGCGCGCGGACGGCCGGCGAGTTCGTGTTCATCAGGGCCAGGACGAGGCTGCGCACCAGGTCGGTCTCGCCGGCCAGCGTGCCGTCGAGCGCGGCGAGGATCGCATTCAGGTCCTCGGGCCGCTCCGCCACGCCGGTCTGTGCGACCAGGGCCGCCAGGAAGGCGCGACCGACGGCCGAGGTACGGACCTCGTCGCCCTGGGTCAGCCGCGTGAAGACGGCGCCGGTGCAACCCTTGACCGAGCTGAGGATCGCCGTCCGCATCCAGGGATCGGCCGCGTCGCGACGCGCCAGCGCGGCCAGGGCCGCGGCAGGCTTCTGGCCCGGCAGCGCTCCCAGTGAGAACGCAAGCTGATAGCGGACCGTCGGCTGGTCGTCGGACGTCAGCTCGGCCATCCGCCGGACGATCCGGCCGTCGTCCGGGAATGACTCCGCCAGCCGCAGCGCGCGGATGCGGACGCGCGGGTCGCGGTCGGCGAGCGCGGTCAGCACGTCGGACGGCTCAAGCGCGCCCAGGCCGGCGAGCGTCGAGAGTGCCTGGGCCCGCCCGACGGGTGACTTCGACCCGGCCGCCACCATGCGCAGCGCCGCGGCCGCGCTGCGGTCCTGCCGCTGGTACAGCAGCCGGGCGGCGGTGTCGCGGTGCCAGCCGTCGGGATGCTCCAGCAACGTGACCAGCTCGGCCGTCGTGGATTTGCCCAGCCGGGGAATTCGCGGCCGGTGGCCGGCGGGCGCGATTCGCCAGATCCGCCCGCGGTCGAGACCGCTGGTCACGTCCATCTGTTCGAGGACGCTCGGCGGCAGGAACGCCGCGCCCTCGATCAGCTCGCGGCACATGTCCACGACCCACAGACAGCCATCCGGCCCGTTGAGCATGGACACCGGGCGGAAGTAGCAGTCGCGTGATGCCAGGAACTCGCGCGCCGGCTCGACCTCGCGGGCCGTCACGAGCAATCCGTGCGGATCCGGCACGGCGCGGTGGATCAGGTTGTTCGAGACCTCGCCGACGAACAGGTTGCCGCGGAACTCGACCGGATAGGCGTCGCCGCGATACACCGTGACGCCCGATGCCCCCGTGAAGAATCCCGACGGCGAGCCCCCCTCGTCCGAGCCCTGGAACTGTCCCTGTGTGCGCATCGTCGTGCGCAGAACCCGCCAGGGCTCGACCGGGCTGATCCGATGGAGCTTCGTGAACTTCCCCGCCGGCGCGACGTTCACCGCCGCGGCCGGCGTGCGCAGATACGGGTTCCGCGCAATGTATCGAGCGTCGTACATCACCAGGTTGAATGGCTCGCTGTTGGCGCAGACATACGTCCGGCCCCAGTCGTCCAGGGTCATCCCGTACTGCCCACCGCCGCCGGTCAGCTCGAACGACTCGCCCCTCGGGTCAAGCCGGAGCCCGTAGCCCCGCACCGAGACCGTGCGAGCGGCCGCGCGATCGCCCCTGCGCACCTGGCCGCCATCGAGGCCGGTGGAGATGTGGAAGCGATTATCCGGCCCCCAGCGAAACGAGTTGAGCATCCCCTCGCCGGCCGGGTCCGTGCCGAAACCGGTCACCACCACGCGCCGGACGTCGGCCTTGCCATCGTCGTTGGTGTCCTTCAGGTAGAGCAAATCGGGGGCGGATCCGACATAAATGCCGCCGTCCCAGCAGGCGACGGCCGTCGCCATCGGCACGTTCGCGGCGAACAGTGTGCCCCGCTCGTAGAGGCCGTCGCCGTCGACGTCCTCGAGCATCCGGATGCAGCCCCGCTCATGAGCCAGACGCGGGTCCTTCCGGGCACCTTTGGCGTACTGGTTGTATTCGGGGTACTCGGCGACATACAGCCGGCCGTCCTCGTCGACGTCGATCGCCACCGGGCTGCGCAGAAGCGGCTCGGACGCCACCAGCTCGGCGCGAAAGCCCGGTCGCGGCACGATGGCCCGCAGCGCCTCGGGAGGCGACTTCATCGGGAAGCGGGACAGCTTCGCCTGTTCGGAGCGGCCGGTCGCCGTCGCGGGCGCCTGCCCATGAGCCAGACTGGCGGAAGCGGCATGAAGCAGCAGGACGGCCAGCGCGGCCGTCGGCAGGCGGTTAAGCATCATGGCGGGTGGGCCTGCTTGTTATCGGGTGGGTGGGTGGGTCGGTCGGTCGGGCCCGTCCCGGGTCGTCCCGGGACCATTGAACGATGATGCACCGATCGGCCGGACGAAGCAAGCCGAGAGCGCGGACATCGCGCGGCGGCTCGGCGGGGCGACGGGGAATGCGGTGGTAGGAAGCCGATCGAAATCCGGCCGGCGCGCGCTCCCTCGCGCACCGGCCGACTCCATTGCAGGCGGAAGTCCGGCTCAGTGCGAGCCGTGCTGCTTCACCATCTTGTTGTACAGCCCGAGGATCAGGATCGTCGGTATCCAGTGTCCGACGAACTGCGCATCACTCTTCCGCCCCAGCAGGTGCAGGATGGCGGACACGCCGATGCCGCCCACCGCCGCGCTCAGGTAGGTCCCCGAGGGAACCATGCTCGTGTAGTGCTCGACCGCCTGGGTGAATTCGCCCTCTTCGCGCTCGTGCGGGCGGACGCCTCGCTCCATCATCAATGGTCGTCATCGTGCCGAATCTCCTCCAGAACTCCGGATCTCCTTGAGGGCCCCTGATACATCAGAAGCCGCGCCGGATGTGCACCTGAGGAGCAAACGAGATGCCGGTCGAGACACCAGAAAACCGCGGTGGAAGGCCGGCTGCGCTCGACCGGATCCGTTGGTGTAGGCGGTGCGATGCCCGGTTGCAAGGGCATTGCCGCCGACCCGATTCTATCAACATCTAGAACTGAAAATAGATGAACTGCTGGCCGCCGAAATTGCCGCCCAGGACGATCGCGTAGAAGCCCGCCGTGTAGAACGCGCTGCGGACGAACCAGGGGGTGCGGGCGACGATGTCGAGGTCATCCGCGAGGTACAGGATCAACTGCACGACCAGCAGCGGGACCACGACGACCAGGAACGGTAGCAGATAGGCGGCCGTCGGGATTGAGGGGTGATGGACGATCGCGTCGAGCATGCCGAGTGCCTGGGTGACCGACTGGGCGCGGAACAGCAGCCAGCCGAGGCAGATCATGTGAAACGTCGCGATGATCCGCAGGCCCTTCCAGCAGGCGCGCTCGACGGCGTCGGCCGGGTCGATGCGTTTCAGAAGCGGCTCGACGATCCGGTGCCCGACGAGCAGGAGGCCGTGATACACGCCCCACAGGACGTAGGTCCACGCCGCACCATGCCAGAGGCCGCCGAGGATCATGGTGATCATCAGGTTGCGGTAGGTCAGGAGCGTGCCGCCTCGGCTTCCTCCGAGAGAGATGTAGAGATAATCGCGGAGCCACTGCGACAGGCTGATGTGCCACCGGGTCCAGAACTCGCGCGGACTGGCGGCGAAGTACGGCAGGTTGAAGTTGAGCGACAGCTCGAAGCCCAGGCATTTCGAGACGCCCCGCGCGATGTCGGTATACCCCGAGAAATCGCCGTAGATCTGGAACGCGAATGCATAAACGGCCAGAAGCGCCAGGCCGCCGTCGAGCGTCTCCCACCGGCCGAAGAGGTCCTTGACGATCACGCCGAGGTTGTCCGCCACGACGACCTTCTTGAGCAGGCCCCAGAAGATCAGGTACGACCCCTGGTAGAACCGCTCGAGGTCGAACCGCCGCGGCCCGGCGACCTGGGGCAGCAGCGTGGTCGGCCGCATGATCGGGCCGGCGACCAGATGCGGGAAGAACGAGACGAACGCCGCGAACTGGACGAGGTTGCGCGTTGGCTGGATCTCGCGACGGTAGACGTCGATCACGTAGCTCATCGACTGGAACGTGTAGAACGAGATCCCGATCGGTAGAGCGAGTTTCAGGTGCCACATGGACACCGAGAACCCTGCTTGCGCCAGCGCGGTCTGGAGGCTATCGGCGAAGAAGTCGTAGTACTTGAAGTACCCGAGCATCCCGAGGTTCAGCGCCATGCTGAGCGCCACAGCCGCCTTGCGTCGGCGCGGGCCCTTCTCGCCGGCGACCCAGAGCCCGCAGGCGTAGTCCATCAGTGTTGAGACGACCAGGAGCGCCAGAAACCGCGCGTCCCACCGCGAGTAGAAGTAGTACGAGACCGCCAGCAGCAGGACGTTCTGCGCCCGGGGCCACCGCGACATTAGCCAGTAGGTCGGCAGCAGCAGGGCGAAGAAGATCGCGAAGGCGTACGAGTTGAAGAGCATCCCGCGTCCCCATCCCTTGGTTCGCGCGCGGCCCGATCCGATCCACTCTGGAACCGCGAAAAGGGCATCATGCCAGGGCGGCGGATGCTGTCAACGGCAACTCACAATCTCGCCCGAGAACCCCGTGGAGCCGTCCCGTAGGTCAGGCTCTCAGCCTGACTCCGGGTTCAACTGTCAGGCTGAGAGCCTGACCTACGATTTCGGCGACGCTCCTTCCGGAACAGACTCTCACCTTGTGAGCAACCCAAGAACCTCGTGAGGTACCCGATCCTCCACCAGCCGCCCGACACGCTCGATGATCCGATCGGCCCGCTCGCGGCCGAGGATCGGGTCGACCAGTCCGTGGAACTTGCCGGCGAGCTGCTCGTCGGTCAGCGGGTTCTTGTCGTGGCCGGGCGGGAACGCGATCTCGGAAACGAGCTTGCGGCCGTCGTCGAGCGTCACGGTCACGCGGTTGGGCGTGCCGTGCGGATAGCCGGCGGTGAGCTTCGAGTCCTCGACCACCGAGGTCCGGGCGACGAGGTCCAGAAGCGCGGGATCGGCCAGGCGAGTGTCGCTGAACTGATCGGCCGTGATCCGGCCGTCGACGAGCGCCACCGCCGTGCAATACGGCAAGCTATGGTCGGCCGTCTCGCGGGTCTTCGGGCGCCATTTTTCGGGGTCCTTGGCGATGATCTCGACGGCCACGCGGAACGTGGCGATCTCGATCGAGCGAATCCGCGACGGGTCGCCGATCTGGGGACGCAGCTCGAACGCCGCGGCGATCGCCGACTGGCTGTGATACTCGGCCGGCACGAACTTGATCGAGGTCTTCGGCAGCATCCAGTCGTCGGCCGTCGGCCCGCCCAATTTCGGCAGGTCGAACGGGCCGGAGACCTGCTCGAAATAGCCCATCTCGCCCTCGAACACAGGAGCCGGGCCGGTCATGCCGTCGGCGGCCAGGAGCGCGGCGAAGACGCCGTTGCGCGAGGCGAAGGCGAACGCGCAACCCTTCCACATCGACAGCTCGCCGGCGCGGGTGATCCTCAAGGCGGTGCCCGTCGTCACGGCGATGCCGAGCGCGTGAACCGTTTGCTCATGCGAGAGCCCGAGCAATTTCGCGGCGGCGAGCGTCGCCGAGATCGAGCCGTTGGTGGTGTGGTCCCAGCCGCGGGCGCGGATGCTCACCGCGTCGCAGAGCCGGCACTGCGCCTCGTAGGCGACGGCGGCCGCGGCGATCCAGTCGCGGCCGGAGGCGCCGGCGACCTGGCCGGCGGCCATCACGGCCGCCCAGTTGTCGCTCGGATGCGCCGGCTCGAGCGAGAGATACGTGTCGTTGCAATCCAGGTAGCGGATATGCACGCCGTTGGCGAACGCCGACCAGTCGGGCGCCGCCTCGCCGCCGCCGATGAGCGCGGTGGAAGGCGTCCCCTTCGTGCGGCCGGCCACGCGGCGCGCGATCGTGGGCGACGGCTCCTCGAGCGCCGCGGCGGCGCAGCCGAGCGAGTCCAGCAGCCGGCGGCGGGCCTCGACGACCACGGCCTCGGGCAAGTCCTCGAATCGCGTCGCCAGCGCGAACGCGGCCAACCGGTCAGCCAGAGTGTCGGGCATCGGGCTTCCTCGGGGTCGGTGGGAGTGCAAGGTTGGTCGGGTGCGGCGCCGTCGATATCGAGGGGCCACGTCATGGATTCTACCAGCCGCGCGGCGATCACTGCACCGTCGAGGGCCCCTCGAGCCGGACTGGCCTGTCCTGCACGGGTCGGCGCGCTTCCAGCGGCACTGGTGCCGCGGCCGGGCCGGTTTGCAGGTGCTCCAGGAGGACGCGCTTGACCTCACGGATCGCCTCGGGGCTTTCCTGCACCCCGTGATCGGAATGGACGACGAGCTCGGACCTCACGCCGGCAATGTGCGAGCTCCGCCAGGGCACCACGCCATCGGTGCTGTCGGCGACGCCGCCGGGCCGGATTGTGCCCATGATCGAGTGGAACTCCACGCCGCTCCTGGGCTTCATCTCCAGAAGGGCTGTCAGCATCGGCGAGTCGGTGCCAAGGGTCTCGATGCTCGTGGGGAACCGCCGGAATCGCCGGGCATCGAGGTCGTCGGGATTGCTGCGCACGAGCTGGTAGAGCAGGTCGTGGATGTGGTCCGATTCGGCGATCAGCCCGTTGCCGACCCGGCCGACGAGTCCGTGCGACAGGTCGGACCCGCGGTGCGGCGTGGCCAGGAAGACCACCCGGCTGACGAAGGGCAACGGCTCGAAGAACAGATACCTCCGCAGCTCGTCGCGGATCTCTGGCGAGGGGATGATCATGCTCTCGAACTTCCGGACGGAGTAGAGCCGCCACAACTGGTCTCCGCTCGACACTGACATCATGTGGCTGAGCAAGCCACCCATGCTGTGTCCGAGCAGGACCATCCGGTTGAAGTACGGATTGTTCCCCTGCGGGTCGTAGAGCTGCTGGGCGTGCCTCAGCGATTCGCGCAGGCTGGCGGCCGCGATCGGGATGGGTACGCCGGTCGGATACATGTAGAGCAAAAACTGATACTTCTCCTGGATCAACGGGTGGCGCTGAAGCTCATTGAGCATCGGGATCCAGGCCAGGGGGCTGGAGATCAGTCCGTGCACCATGACGACCGGGATCTTCTTCGGCTCATAGGGCCGGATCAGGAGCAGGTTGGCTCGCTCGAGATTTTTCTCGGGGCGCATCAGGCCCGACCAGCGGAATCGGTCGAGGTCGGTGCGCGACCACATGTAGGCCAGCGGGGTGGTGAGGTCGATCTCCATCGACAACTCGGTCCCCTCCTGCGGGCCTCGGACCGTCTGCTGGTGGAGCGGATCGATCAGTTGAAGCGTGCAGACGCGCGACTCGCGCTGGGCCATCTGGGTATCCTGCAGCCGCGAGGTCGGCACGAGGTAGGCCGTCATGGGAAACGCCATCTCGGTCGGATAGAACGCCTCCGACGGATCGTGCTGGTCCTTCTTCTTGTTCGTTTCTCGGACCGCGATCAGAGGCACACCGACCCCGTACTGATGCTGCTCCTTGTCATCCAGCCCGCTGACCTCGAAATCGGTGACCAGCAGCAGCTTGTTGACGTCGGAGGGCCGCCAGGGCGATTTCCCGAGCAAGAACTGGATCTTCCGCTCGCCGCCATGGAACTTGAACGAGATGACCTGCCCGGGCTGGGTTGCCAGCTCGCCGTTGCGATTCATCGCGGCGCGGATCAGGTGGTCGATGCTCGCGTTGTACAGCTCCATCGCCTGCCGGTAGTGCGGATCGGCTGGCTTGCGCCCCTGGGCCAGGATCGGGTTGGGGTCGAAGAGGAAGTCGTACGCATAGGCGGCCGTGTCGAGGTAGCGGTCCAGCGCCTGCGCCTTGCGCCGGCGGTCGAGCCGGCGCCCCTCGATCCACGACAGCTCGGCGAGCGCGAAGACCAGCTCGGGCTCGGGGCGATCCTGGGCGAACTTCTCGATCCGGAGCAGCGTCTCGTTCACATCCCGTCGATAGACCCGCTCCAGCCCGAACCGCCGGATCGTCTCGACCGTGCGCTCGGTCGGCCGGTCCAGTGTCGCCACGCTGCGATAGGACTCCGCGGCGCGCTCACCGTTACTGCGCTGGATCGAGATGTCCGACCAGCCCACCAGTGCCGAGAATACAACGGTCAACGGGACCAACGACATGATGGGTCACTCCCTCGACCCACGACGGGGCGAACCCCCCCGGCCTCCGTGCGCGGGATCGGTTCGCGAATCATGCCGTCAGGCCGCCGGACCGTCAATCCCGATCGAGCCGGAGGCGAATGTCCGAAATGTCGGTCTGGCAAGGGACGTCGCCAGTCAGGGCCGTCTTGCAGTCTGAGGCCCTGACGAAATGGGGACTGGCTCCGAGTCTTCGAGGTGCCTGTCCCCATTTCGGACACTTCTCGCCGAAGACCACCTGGCTCTGCCGTGGCCGATTCCGCCGATCCCGTCCGATCCGAGTCGAGTCGATCGGGGCCCGCTTCACGGGCCCGCCCGTCTGAAGTCGGTCAGGCTTTCCAGCCTGACACCGATCCGAATCCGAATCCGAATCCGAATTCGCCGGATTCGCTG
>JAKAUH010000889.1 GCA_021818605.1 Planctomycetota bacterium | reverse complement strand
TCTCCACCCCGCCTCGCGGCGACGCAGTTACCTTCGGTTACGAGATGCCAGAACATCCCGACAGGGACTTGCACCCTGCTGATTCGATGCAATTACAGGCGCACTAGGTCAGGCTCTCAGCCTGACAATGAAGGCGTGTCAGGCTGAGAGCCTGACCGACTTTTCTGCCGGCGTAATACAGCATGGAGAATTTGGCCTCCGACCTGGAAGCTGTGCTGGCGACAGTCGGCGATCGACCGGCCATCCTGGTGGGTCACAGCATGGGCGGCATGATCCTGCTCACCTTTTGCCGGCTGTTTCCCGGGGCGGTGGGGACGCGCGTCGCCGGTTTGGCGGTGGTCCATTGACGATCGCACTCTGGCCGCTGGTCTGGCAGATGAACTGGCTGAGCTCGATCAACGGGTCGCTCCAGCGCTCGACCCGCAAGCAGTCGTTCGCCGGGCCCGGCACGCCGGCCCAGGAGGAGTTCCTCTCGCGGTTGATGCTGAAGGCCCGGCCGGACGTCCTGGCGCGGGGCATGTTCGGCATGATGGCGTTCGACGAATCGTCGACGTTGCCGACAATCTCGGTCCCGACGCTCGTCATCGGCGACCGCGACGTGACGACCATGCCCGAAGCGGGTCGTCACATCGCCCGGAACATTCCCGGCGCGGTGCCGGTCACGCTCGCGCCGGCGCGGCACCTGGGGCTGTTCGAGTACCACGGCCAGTTCAACCAGATCCTGGCGGACTTCGCCGACTCCTGCCTGGCCGCGGCGTCGACCACAGTCGTCACGACATGAGGAGGGCATCCTGCCGTCTCGCGCCCCGCCGCGCCAACCCGCGCGGCGAGGCTATTCACCGACCGCTCAAGTCCGTAGCATCGGTGGCTCGTCGATCTTCGTTCACGACAACCACCGAGTAATCCATGATGGACTCGATGCGAAAGTTCCGATTGACCGTTCTTGTCACCGCGTGGCTGGCCGCGTCGGCGGCATCCACCGCGTGGGCCTGGGGTCCGCTCGGCCATCGGCTGGCGGGTAAGCTGGCCGAGAAGCACCTGACGCCGCAGGCGAAGGCCGCCGTCGCCGAGCTGCTCGAGCCGGGCGAGACGCTGGCCGAGGCCTCGACCTGGGCCGACGAGCATCGGCGGGACGTCAAGGGGAGCGGCCCCTGGCACTATGTTGACGTTCCGCTCGATCAGGACCACTACGCCGACCGGTTTGCTGGCAATGTCCCCGAGAAGGGCGACATCGTCCCCAAGATCCGCGAGTTCCGCGCGATCCTCAAGGATCGCCGCCGGCCGCTGGCCGAGCGTCGGTTCGCGCTGCGGTTCCTCGTCCATCTGGTCGAGGACCTGCACATGCCACTGCACGTCGGCGAGAACCACGATCGCGGCGGCAACGACACGCAGATCCAGTTCTTCGACCAGGGCACGAACCTGCACCGGCTCTGGGACAGCGACATGATTCTTCGGGCCGGCACCGATGAGGGCAAGTGGCTCGATGTGCTCGTGGCGATGGACACACCCGAGGCACGCGCCCGGACGATGTCGGGCCGCGTCGAGGACTGGGCCACCGAGAGCCTGCGCGCGGCCCGCAAGGCATACAGCAACCCGGCCACCGGCCGCATGATCAGAAAGGGGACGAAGCTCGGCGAACGCTACCAGCAGGCGAACCTGCCGGTGGCGCGCCGGCGGCTCTACCAGTCGGGAATCCGGCTGGCGATGGTGCTCAACGAGGTGTTCGCCGACGAACCGAAGCAGTGAGGAGCTGAGCGAAAATGCCCACGAATCGACGCTACGAACGGGAGCAGCAGGTTGCCGTGGCCGCCGTGCGCGAGGCCGCGCGCCTCTGCCGCGCGGTGGCCGCCGAGATCTCGCCCGAGGTGCTGGCCAAGCAGGACAGGAGCCCCGTCACGGTGGCCGACTTCGGCAGCCAGGCGCTCGTCGCCCGCACCCTGGCCGAGGCATTTCCCGACGACCCGATCATCGGCGAGGAGGACTCGTCCGAGCTGCGCCAGCCCGAGAGCGCCGCGATCCTCGATCAGGTGCTGCGGCATGTGCGCGAAATCCGGTCGGCCGACGGTCGCGAGTCCGTCGACGCCGATACGGTCTGCCGATGGATCGATCGCGGCGGCACGACCGAGTACCGCGACCGGTTCTGGACCGTCGACCCGATCGACGGCACCAAGGGGTTCCTGCGCAAGGAGCAATACGCCGTCGCCCTGGCGCTCGTCGTCGAGGGCAAGGTCGTCGTCGGGGCGCTCGCCTGCCCGGGCCTCAACGCGGTCTTCCACGCGGTGACTGGCGAGGGCGCGTTCGTCGCGCCGCTGGACGAGGGGCCCGGCGGCGTCGCGAACACCGCGGCTACTCGCATCCACATCGGCGATCGCGATGATCCGTCGGCCGCGCGGTTCTGCGAGTCCGTTGAATCGGGGCATAGTGCCCATGGTGACGCCGCCTCGATCGCCGAACGGCTGGGGATCACCCTGCCGCCCCTGCGCATGGACAGCCAGGCGAAGTACGCGGTCGTCGCCCGCGGTGACGCCGATATTTATCTGCGCCTGCCCACCCGCGCCGACTACCGCGAGAAGATCTGGGACCACGCCGCCGGCGCGCTGATCGTCGCCGAGGCGGGCGGCTCCGTGACCGATATCCACGGCCGGCCGCTCGAGCTCCACCACGGCCGCGAGCTGACCGCCAACCGGGGCGTCGTCGTGACCAACGGCCGGCTCCACGACTCCGTGATCGCCGCGATCGCCGAGCTGGGCATTGGCCGCGAGACAGCGGGATGAGAGGAGTTTCATGGAGAATCGAGATAGATAGACGAGGCCGGCAACCCGGGAGATCCGAACCGTCATGCATGAGCCGGGCGCAAGCGCGGAGATCGACCACGGGCAGGGCACGAGGCCATCGCATCGCCTGATGCGGTCGATCCTGCTGCGCGCGCTTGGCCTGGTCTACCTCACGGCGTTCGGCTCGCTGGCCGTGCAGGTCGATGGGCTGATCGGGTCGCGCGGCATCCTACCGGCGGCAGACTACCTCGACCGTGTTCGCCGGATCGTTGGGACGGTCCCGCCATGGGTTATCTGGCACGTCCCGACGGTCTTCTGGATCGACGCAACGGACCGGATGCTGAACGCAGGCTGCTGGGTCGGCGCGATCGCGGGCATCCTGCTGGCGGCCGGGCTTCTGCCGGGGCCGTGCCTGGCTGTCGCATGGGGGTTGTACCTGTCGCTGACTGTCGTGGCACAGGATTTCCTCAGCTTCCAGTGGGACATGCTGCTGCTCGAGTCGGGCCTGCTGGCGATGCTGATCACGCCCTGGACTCGGCGGCTGGCGGTCTCGAAGGACGAGCCGTGGCGGCCGGCCATCTGGCTGTTCCGCTGGCTGGTCTTCCGGCTGATGTTCCTCTCGGGCGTGGTGAAGCTTGCGTACGGCGACCGGACGTGGATCGAGTGGCGAGCCCTCGATTATCACTACCTGACTCAGCCCCTGCCGACCTGGACAAGCTGGTTCATGTATCAGCTCCCGTGGTGGTTCCATCGCGCATCCGTCGGCCTGATGTTCTACGCCGAGCTGATCGCTCCGTTCTTCATCTTCGGCCCGAGAGTCCTGCGCCGCGCCGGGTTCGTCAGCCTGGTGCTCCTCCAGTTGCTGATCCTGTCGACGGGCAACTATGGGTGTTTCAACATCCTGGCAATTGTCCTGTGCCTGTCGGTGCTGGACGACCGGGACCTCGGAGCTGTTGAGTCACTACCGCGGAGATGGCGGCGACATCCCGAGGTCCCTGACCGCCCCGCGGCCGGCGTCTTTCACGCCTGGTCGATCCCGCGCCGCGCGGTCGTCGGCACGCTCGGCGGCGTGCTGGTGCTCGTGACAATCGCGGAGGGAATCGGCGAGGTCTGGCCAGAGACCGAGATCCCGTGGCTCGTCGATCGGCTGGTCGCGTGGACTCGCCCGCTGCGCAGTGCCAACTCGTACGGCCTGTTCCGGGTGATGACCACGGATCGCAAGGAGATCACCGTCGAGGGGAGCGACGACGGCAAGACGTGGAAGCCGTACCGCTTCCGCTGGAAGCCGGGCGAGCTCGACCGCCGGCCGCGGTTCGCCACGCCGCACATGCCACGGCTGGACTGGCAGATGTGGTTCGCGGCGCTTGCGCCCAACTGCCTCCGTCAGAACTGGTTCATCGCCTTCGAGCAACGGCTGCTCGAAGGCTCGCCCGCTGTACTTGGGCTCCTGCGCGAGAACCCGTTCCCCGCCAGGCCGCCGCGCTACATCCGGGCGCGGCTGTCGTTGTACTCGTTCACTGGTCCAGGCTCGCGCGATTGGTGGACGAGTCGCGATCTGGGTCTGTACTGCCCGCCCTTCGAGTTGCGCGGCTCACTGGACACGTCCGGCCCTGGGCGCAGCGCGGCGCTCGCCACGCTCGGGGGCACGCTGGAGCGGCGGTAACAGCTCGATCCGGAAATCGGGGTCAGCGAGCGGACCGCGGACGCGAACGCTCATGAGTGGAGCACTCGCCTCGCTCAGGAGCCGCAGGTTGAAGCGATCGCGGCCGAACAGCGGGTCGAGCCGGAGGTCGAGGTTCGACTGCTGGTCGAGCGTCCCGCTGCCGTGAAGACTGAACGCATTTCCGGTGAACTTGATCGGGTCCAGCGTCCAGAGCCCGTGCGAGATGGTGAAAGCCAGGTCGACCGAGTCGAACGCCGTCTTGATCGGCACGAGCTTGCTGTCGGCGCGATTGATTGTCCGCGTGAGTATGGCCATGGGGCGGAAGTACGCCGGCAACTCGCCGAGGTCGCCGTCCCTCACGTGGACCACTCCTCGACCCTGGAGTGTCCGGATATCGCCGCCCAGACCGTTGCATTCGATCCGCGCGCCGACGCTGCCCCGGATGGGCCGCCGGCCGCCGACCGACCGCGCGTACTCCTCGAGCTGCGCGTTCTGAAGCGTGATCGCCGCGTTGTAGCTCGGCGTGGCATCCAGCGTGATCCAGGCGCGGGCCCAGAGATTCCCGCGCAGGAGCTGGCCACTCAGGTCGCTCAGCTCGGCCACGCCCTTGCTCACGCGGAACGGCGACTCGACCCGGGTAATCTGCTGGCCCAGGAGCGAGACGCTGTCCAGCCGCATGATTCCGTAGACCTCGACTGTCTCGCCGTTGGACCAGCCGCCGACCTCGTCCAGCTCGCCCTGAATGTGCTCCAGGGGGATCTGCATGCGAAGCTGGTTGTCGTTGAGCACCACCTTGACCCGGTCCCACCGGCACCAGGCCGGGTCGCGAGGCCGGCCCGACCAGCCGATCTGGAGGTCGCCGCGCGCCGTGAACGTTCGGCCGTCGTCCAGCTTCTTGGCGAACTGGGCCATCAGCGGCGGCATCTTCTTGCGCAGGTCCGAGTCCAGCCGGATCTCCTTGACCCAGAGGTTCTGGGCGCGCAGGTCGAACTGGCCGGTGTCACGGACGTAAACCGTCCCCTTCTCGAGCTGCACCGGAGCCCCGCGGAACTGCAAGTTCACGTCGGTCATCGTCACGACGCCGTTGTTGAACACGAAATGGCCGTGCACGTCGTCCATGGGTAGCTCAATGATCCCACCGGGGTCGAGGTGCCTGGGTTGCGGGTCCCGCTTCACCATCAGGGTCACGCGCGACTCGGGACGCGGGTCGATCACGATGTGCGTCTGGTCAGGCCGGTGGGGCTCGACGTCGACCGTGGCCTTGACGTCGCTGGCGCCCTCCGGGTTGATCGTCCGCCAGGTATTCTTCCACGCGCCCGGCAGCGCGGTGACCAGGGCATCGCTGAAGGTCAGGTTTTTCGCCTCGAGCTCGACATGCACGCGCAGCGGGTCCTCACCGTTGTCCAGCTTCGGGCCCTTCAGCTTGACGACCGAGCCATGAGCCGTGATGACCTCCTGGCCCGTCTTGCCGCGCATGCTCTTGAAGTCCCAGTGGTCCGGGTGCAGCTCGAGCCGGCCGGTGAGATTGCGGATCGTGTAAGGCAGCTTCTCCCAGGTCATCTCGCAGCGCTCGATCAGGTCGATCTCGGCGTCGATGTCGATCTTCCCCTCGGGCTTGCCGGCCATCGGCACGCGCCCGACCTTCGCATGAGCACGGACCAGCCCGCTGGGCTTGAACTGATTGACGACCTTCTGGACATCGGGCTTGAGCGCCCGAAGCAGCTTGTCGTCGACCGGCACGGACTCGGCGGTGATGTCGAGCTTGACCACGGCATTGGGTCCAGGGTCGCGGATATCGCCGGTCATGTGGAGCGGACGGCCGCCAATGCTGAGCGTCTGGAGGTCCACCGACAGGATGTTCCGCCTGAACTGGAGCGTGCCCCGCAGGTGGTCGACCGGGTAGGGGAAATGGCGGTAGTTGACCGCGACGTCCTGGCAGGTGACCGTCGCGCCCATCTCGACCGGTCCGCCTGGCTCGGAGCGGACGAGATCGACCGTGGCGCCGATCCGGCCGCCCGGCTTGAACAGGTCCCAGAAGTCCTGGTATTCAGGCGGCGTCCAGGGGCGCAGCCGCCGCTCGTCCAGCTCGAAATCGGAGACCTCGACGTGGAGGCTCAGCGGATCGCGGCGCGGGTCGCCTGGCCGCATCCGGCCGTGCGCCTTCAGGGCGGTCGTGCCGTGAAAGCCGTCGGCACGATGCAGAGTGAACAGCCCGTCCTCGATCTCGAAGGCCGCCGACAGGTTGGTGATCGGGAACGGGAGCTTCGGGCAATTCCACGTCGCGTCGCGCAGCCGCGCGCGGACTCCGTAACGAATCCGCTGCCCCGCAGGCGCCTGGGAGTCGATGCGGGCCCACATTCGATCGAGGTCGACGACTCCACTGGAGAGCGCAACGTCATCGATCGCCGGTCGCAGGGCCGGCGGGATCCGCTGGCGGAAGCCCTCGGTGATCGTCAGGCCGCCCAGGTCCCCCTCGAAGCCAAGATTCCCCGTCGCCAGGTCGAGGGTCCCGGCCAGGTTGAGCCGCTCCAGGATGTCGCCCTTGGCCGATCCCTCGAAGTGGAACTCCATGCCCTTGACCTGCACCAGCTTGAGGCTCACCTCGCGGAGCAGCGTCGAGGACCGGCCAGTCCCCTCGGCCCGAGGTCGATCGGCGTCGACGCGACCGGCACGGTCCGCATCGGGCTCGTCGCGGCTGACCAGCTCGATCGTGCCGTTCTGGATCAGGATCGGCGGCGTCTTCTCCAGAGGAGGGCCCGGCCACGGGTCGGCCAGCAGGCGCTGGACGTTCCAGCTCCCGTCGCGACGCTGGCAAAGCCGCAGGTAGGGCTGGGCCACGTCGACCTCGTGCACGTCGAGCTGGCCGTGCAACAGCTTCCTGGTGTTCACCATCACGTGCAGCCAGGGAATTCGCAGAGTCTGGAAGGGCGCTCCGTCGATTCTCTGGAAGATGCGCGTGTTGATCAGCGTCAGCTCGCCGATGAGCGGCCGCATCCGCACACGACCCGGGTCCAGATCCGAGCCGGGCAAGAATTTCACGGCATACTGGCGAATCCAGCGCGCCGCGTTCGCGCTATCGGTCACGTAGGTGTACGCGAACCAGAGGCCGCCGCCGATGATCGACAGCTTGACCACCAGCACCCAGACACAGAGTTTCAGCACGCGACGACCCATCCGCATCGTCTGTCGCCCCTTCCGTGGGGTTTTCGGCGGCCGTCTCTCGACGACCCCCGGTCTTCAACGACCCCTGACGAACCGGGGACTGGCTCCAGGTTCCCTTGCCGGTCCCGATCTCGTCCGGGCCTCTCAGGTCTGTTTCCGTCCGGCGGGCATCCCGGCCCAGCCGATCCCCGCGAGCGCCAGGGCCGGCATCTCGGCGGGGATGCGGTATCGCATCGAGCTGGCGAAGACCGCGTGCAACGCACAGAAATACAGCAGCGGGCCGGCAAGGATGACCCAGGCGCGCACATCCCCGCGCCGGGCCCACAACCCCGCCACGACGAGCGCCAGGATCGGCAGCTCGATCAGGGCGCTGGCGACAGCGATCGGCCACGAACGGAAGCCCTCGGCGTTCGGCCAGGGGCTCCAGTACCGTCCCAGCTTGATCGCGGCGAGTTTCAGCACCCGCGCCAGGTTGTCGCGGGTAAAGGCGATTGCCCGGCCGGTCAGCTCGGCGTCCTGGTCCTGCTCGTCGAGCGGCCAGATCTCCGGATCGCGCAGAAACGGCAGCATGTCGCTCGATCCGTCCGCGCGGGGATTCAGTCCGTCGTACAGGCTCGCGCCCATCCAGAGCGCGGTCGGCACGAACCGGCCGTAGACGCGGGCGTTGCGCACCCACCAGGGCGACATCACCGCGACCGCGCCAACCACCACCAGAACCGACCCGAGAACGGCGGTGCGGACCTCGCCTCGCCGCCAGGACGCGAGCAGCCAGGCGGCCAGCATTGCCGGGATGAACAGCAGCCACGACGGCCGCACCATCACCGCCGCGCCGGCCGATGCGCCCGCGCCGATCGCGACGGCCGCCATCCGCCAGCCGGCGCCTCGATCCGTCGTCCCGGGATCGATCGGGCCACTCCGCCACAGCACCGCCAGGCCCAGAAGCGTCGCCAGCATCAGGGGCTCGAAGGCTGCCTCGGAAAGAACCACCGCCGAGAGAAACAGGTAGTGCGGATTGACCGCGGCCAGGGCAGCGGCGACCAGCGGAACCGACCAGCACCGTTGCGACGATCGCTCCGGCCCGGCCACGAACTGCGCGGACAACCGGTACACCAGGTACACGCACAGCGCGCCCAGGGCGGCCTGCACCAGTCGCACCGGAAGCGTCCGCTCGCCAAAGGCCGCCTGGCAGGCCGCCAGTAGCAGCGGATAGCCGGGCGTCCGGATGGCGAAATGCGGGATATCGGCGAATTCCACGTACTCGTACGGGCCGCCGGCGCGGATAGCGCGGGCCAGCTCCCAGTAGATGCCAGTATCCGGGAAGACGTCCAGCCGCGCCTGACCGCCGCGTCGCACCAGCCATTCGACGGCGTCGGCCGCCGCGACCCGCAGCGCCAGGGCGAGCTCCAGCACAACGGCGAGCGAGGCGAGCCAGCCGAATCGGCTCGACCCGCCGCCCAGCGCAGGCGCGGATTCCGGCTGGATCGACTCGGCCATGGATCGATACCCGGACTGAGGTCCCGGGCCATTCCGGAAGCCCGTGGAGTCGTGATGGAACGGCGCGCCGGAAGCCCATGCGAATGACAGGACGAGAGGCTCCGCGGCCGTCGACCGCGGTC
>JAKAUH010000119.1 GCA_021818605.1 Planctomycetota bacterium | reverse complement strand
GCGCCGCTGAAGATTCTCGAAGAGGGTCTTGGCCTGGAGCCCGGGATTGAGCTCCAGGAGGTCACGCAGCTCGGGCCAGACATCCTGGAACGGATCCTCCCGTGTCCGCCAGGTTCTGGGGGTGATCGATTCACTGGGCAGGCGCTCGGCCTGCCGGTACTTTCGCGCCGACTTGGTATCCATACCCACCTTCAATGCCGCACGATAGAGTGGATGGCCTTCGCCGAGAAGCTGGCGAAGCTTGCGCACCTGGGCATCCGTAATCATGAAGGTCCCTCCTTGGGTTCAGGAGGGAACCAAATAGTGAACAGGCGGGCGAGAGGAGCAGGGAATTCTAGTTGTCGTTCGAAGGGATTTCTAATTGTCGCTGATCAGGCGCCAGTTGACCAGGGTGAGCGGATAACCGAGGTGCTGGACTCGCTGGAAATGGGCGGTGTTTCCGGTGACCAACTCCAGGCCGTGTCCGATGGCGATGGCGGCGATCATCGAGTCGGCGGTGCCGATGGGTTGACCTGTCCGCTCGAGTTCCCCCCGCGATGCGTCCAGCCAGCTCCCCATCGGCCTCGTCGAACGGGAGCACTTCCTGCGTGGGAAGGGCGGTCAGGAACGCTTGCAGTTGCCGCGTCGCCTGCTTCTGCTGGTAGCCCTGCACGATCTCCATCACGGTGACGGCAGTGACGGTATAATGGCCGAAGGCCCTGCGGTAGGTTCTGGCGTGAGCGGCCACGGTTGGGTCCACGCCCTTGATGATTTCCGAAAAGAGGTCGGTGTCGATGATGGATTTGTTCAACTGTTGATTTGAATCCGCTTCTCTTCCCGCCTGCGGCGGTAGACATCGGCGACAATCTCATCCATCAGCTCGACGTCGTCACCCATCAGCCCGAGGATAGGGTCAGGCGCGTCCTCGCCGGCACCCGGCGGCGATGCGGCCGGCGGCGGCTTCCGGGTCAGCTCGTGGAGCAGCAGGCGCGCGGCTTCGGTCATCGCCTCGTCCATCGAAGCAAACTGGCCGCTATTGACGGCTGCCTGGAGCGAGCTTTCGATATGCGGTGGTAAATGAATCGTCATGTTGTGATTCTCCTGACGCTAGATTACCACCGTTGGGCGCGTCTGCCAAGCCGCGTTCGCTCGCGGAAACGGGGCGCGAACGGTTTCCAACGCACACCGACTGTCAACACCAACTCCGTCGCCGTTGGCCGCTTTGCCTTGAGGGCCGCGGGCTGAGCTCTGGCTCGTCGTCGCCGGTCGGCCGGTCCGAGCGGGTCCGAACGGCCGCGGGGCCGCCGCCCCATGGGAAAACGCCCCGATCGGCCTCTGGCTGCCCGACGACCGTCGCCGCGACAGTTTCGCCTGCCCTGGAGTCGGTCCCAGAAGAGGAAGCGCCAGGTTCCTGCCGGGTGGGATGGTGCGGTGCTTCCTCCATATCCCAGCTCGCCGGGTGGCTCTCCTTTCCGATCCAGCCCCGCGGGAAAGAATGCCCGACCGACTTTCATGGCGGCGTAAAATCCCTTCCACCGTCCCAGTCGCCCCCAGAAATATCGGAAATTCCAAAAAAGATGGGAAGAAAACCGCGCGACCGGCGTCTATATAAGATGTCGGTTGTTCTTTGACGTTCTTTGACAATCTGCATGACGGTAAAAAAGCCATCCTGCCCGGGATGGCGGTGCATCCACGATGGTGCCCGAGGCCAGCTGCGGAAGGGCGCGGCGGGCCTCGCGGCATGCGCCGTGGGCAGGCGAAATCCGGCCGCCTGTTAGATCAGCGCCTTGCTGCTTGTGGCAATGTCAAGATGAGTGCATTCGCTTCCCGACAGGGATCAGAAAGGGCTCGAACCACCCTGAAATCGCGCGAACGAACCCAATCTTCATGTATTCTTCATACTCGTTCGAGGGGTTTTCGGCGCCGAGAGGTGCCCTGGGGGGCGGATTTGAGCAAAACGAAGCCAATTCTGCCCCCACGGCAGTCGCGTTGGCGTTCGTTTTGGGGGGTCAGCGGGCTGCGATCGGGTTGCGCGCCGAGGGCGGATCGATCGATTTGCCCTCGGCTGAGCGGGGCCTGGAATCTGTGATCGGTGCCGGGCGGCGTACGGTCGCCGGAGTCGGGCATCGGCCCGCCCCGGCTGCGATCGCTTGACGCTACGGCGGCGTGCCCTGAAAATCGTCTTGATCTGGCCTGGGAGCCTCGACGAACGCCGGCACCGGCCCATTGCCCCGGAAGGAAGGTCGCATGCGCATCGATTGCCGAGTGAACTGGAGGATGCCCGCGCGCCGGGCCGTGTACGCGATCGCGGCGTGGACCTGCGGGGCGATGCTCGTCGCGTCCGCCTGGTCGGGCGAGGAGCCCGGGGCGCACAAGGCGACATCAACCGACCCGAAGCGGGCGGTGTCGCCGGCCGAGGTCCGGCTGAGGGACGATGTGACCTATCTCGCCGCCGACGAGCGCGAGGGGCGCGGTCCGGGCACGCGCGGTATCGAGGAGGCCGCCGACTACATCTCGTTCGTCTTCAAGACGGCCGGGCTCAAGCCCGTGCCTGGCGCGGAGGGGTACTTCCAGCCGTTCATCCTGTCGGGCTCGTCCACGCTGGGCAAGACGCAGGAGCTCGCGTTCGCCGGGGCCGATGGCAAGAAGGTCGAGGGGCACTTCAAGGGCGATTTCACCCCGCTGGCGATCGGCACTGAGGGGACGCTCAGGCAGGTCCCGATCGTCTTCGCTGGCTACGGCATCACCGCGAAGGACCCGGCGCAGAAACTTGACTACGACGACTATGCCGGGATCGACGTCAAGAACAAGGCGGTGCTGATCGTCCGGCGCGAGCCGCGGGACAACGATTCGAAGAGCCCCTTCGCCGGCCGGCGGACCAGCCGGTTCGCCACCTTCCAGCACAAGGCGACCAACGCCTACCAGCACGGGGCCGTCGCGGTCCTGATGGTCAACGACCGGCTCTCGGTCGAGGGGAAAACGGACGACCTGCTCCGCTTCGACGCGCCGGGCGCGCAGCCGTTCTCGAAGCTGCCGTACGTGATGCTCAAGCGGGAGCTGGCCGACCGGCTGCTGGCCGCGGCCGGACAGCCGCCGCTGGCGAAGCTCGAGGAAGAAATCGATAAGGAACTGAAGCCGCAATCACGCGACCTGAAGGGCTGGACGCTGGACGGCAAGGTCGCCGTCAACCACAACGAGATCCGGACCAAGAACGTCATCGGCATGATCGAGGGCTCGGGCCCGCACGCGGATGAGACGGTGGTCATCGGCGGGCATTACGATCACCTGGGCCGCGGCGGGTTGATGTCGGGATCGCTGGCGTTTTTGTCACACGACATCCACAACGGGGCCGATGACAACGCGTCGGGCACGGCGATGGTCCTGGAGCTGGCGCGTCGGCTGGGCGCCCGTCGCGACCCGCCGCCGCGCCGGGTCGTGTTCATGGCGTTTTCGGGCGAGGAGCGGGGTCTGCTGGGCTCGCAGTATTATGTCGAGCACCCGCTGATCCCGCTGTCCTCGACTGTCATGATGTTCAACTGCGACATGGTCGGGCGGCTCAACGACAAGGACGAGCTGACGATGATCGGCACCGGCAGCACGCCTGGCGCGGAGGAGCTGTGCAAGGTGCTGGGCAGGTCGGCGGGCCTGACGATCAAGACGATCTCGGGGATGACCGACGGCTTCGGCGGTAGCGACCACCAGTCGTTCTATCCCAGGGGGATTCCGGTCCTCTTCGCCTTCACGGGACTGCATGGCCAGTACCACCGCCCAAGCGACGACTCGAACCTGATCAACTATGGCGGGATGGCGCGGATTGCCGACTACCTCGAGCTGCTGGTGCTCGACGTGGTCCGCCGTCCCGAGCGGCCGGCCTTCACCCGGATGGCCGAGCGCCGCAATTCGAGGCGGGTCGATCCGGCCCGGTCGGGTACGTCGGTCTACATGGGGACCATGCCCGACTACGCCGAGACGAACGAGCCGGGCATGAAGATTCAGGGCGTCAGCGAGGGGAGCCCTGCCGAGAAGGGCGGGCTCAAGGGCGGGGACGTGATTGTGCGCCTGGGCGGCAAGAAGATCGGCACCATCTACGACTTCATGGAGACCCTGAGCGCCCACAAGCCGGGCGACAAGGTCGACGTGGTGGTGAAGCGCGACAGCAAGGAAGTGACCCTGCACGTCACGCTGGGCAGCCGGTCGGGGCATTGACGACGCGCATTTGACTGGCCCTGACAGGCTGGCTCCGGGTCCTCGAGGTGCCAGTCCTCCGCCCGAGTCTGTCCTCCGCCCGAGTCCGAACGGGCGGACGTCGCCCGTTCGCCTGGTTCTACCCGGCGACTGACATCGGCGGATCTCGGAAAGTTACAGAGGTCTCGCGGCGGGGGAATCCCTTGATCATATCCAGGCGCCGAGGCGCGTCGTTGATCCTGGCTCTCCTGCTCGCGGCGGGCGGCTGCGACCGGTTGGCCGCTCGTCGCGTGGTCGTCGCCACGAGCTGGCCGGCGGCCGAGCGCGAGCGCATGGTCGAAGAATTCGTGCGCTGGCTCGCCGCCGGCTCCGGAGCCGGGGACGGCGCGCGGGGGCCGATCGCTATCGACTGGCTTGTCCTCGATCCCGGGGACGATCGGGAGCAGCTAGCGAAGCGCCGCGATGCGCCGGACGTATTGTTCGGAGGGTCGAGCCTCGATTTCGAGCGGCTGGCGGCGTCGGGTCGCCTGGCACCGTTGCCTCAGGTCGAGTCGTCCACGTGGGCCGTGGTGCGTCGGGGTGAGGTTCGGGTCGAGGAGTCGCCGCGGGTCGGCGCGGGCACCGCGCCGGTTGATGATCGGACCGAGGTGGCGTTCGACGACCCGCGGATTGATCCGGTCTCGATGGCCTGGGCGGAGGGTCCGCTTTTCGGTTCGGCGTTCGCCGAAGGATATGCCCGGCTGGTGCGTGCAGCGGGTTGTCGTCGCGGGGTTGGGAGCCGGACCGGTGCCGCCGCGGCGGCCGTGGCTCGCGGCGAGGCCGATCGGGCGCCGGTCGTGATGTTCGACCGGGGCTCGTCGACCGCCAGCCGGCCGGACCAGGTCCCGTGGCTCGAGGGCGTGGCGATCCTGCGCACCGGACTCAACCGCGCGGCAGCCGTGGCGTTCGTGCGCTTCCTCGCGAGCGAGGGCCGTCTGGTGCCGGCGCCCGGTCCCGACGGGCGTGCCTCGCTTGCCGCGCGCGAGCTGATGGCCGACCTGCTCGGGGCGACGCTGGTCGACGCGCAGGACGAGCTGCGCGAGGCGTGGGTCGTGCTCGAGCGCAACGGATCGCCCGCGAAGGAGCTGCGCTGGATGACCGAGCCGCCTCCGTGGCCGCCGGCCTCGGTCGCGAAGCTGTTGGCTCCCCAGGACGAGGCGGCGATGCGGCTGGTCGAGGACCTCGCCGGACAGGTCGCGCCGGACGCAGGCGCGCGCGCCTGGCTGGTCCGGAGCTGGCTGTCGCCGGCGCGGAGCATCGACCGGGACCTCCTCGAAGAACTGGCGCGTGCTGCCGACGGGGCGCTCGTGCGCGAGCCGCGTTTCCGTGAGTGGCTCCGCGCCGAGTGGACGGCCTGGGCACGGCAGCGCTATCGCCGGGTGTCGCGCGTCGTCGCGGGATCCCGATCATAGCGCGAGGCCAATTCCCTGGCGCTGGGGTCGCGCCGCAGGCTCCTGGCTCGAATCCCCGACTCGCTGTAGAATCGATCTGGGCGCAGGCATGCCCGATGGCCCATGGGTCGGGCCTGTTGCTCGACATTGTCCTGTGCCAGTCGCCTGGGACGGCACGCGAATGCGACGGGATGGGTTGTCATGCTTGATGAGGGTCCCGGAATGGCCGGTGCCGATAGCCAAGAGGTTGCCAGCGAGTCGTCGTGGACCTTCCTGAGCAACCATGGCTACGTCCTGCTTAGCATCGCGCGCGAGCCTGGTCTGCGGCTTCGAGAGCTGGCTCAGCGGGTGGGGATCACCGAGCGAGCCGTCCAGCGGATCATCACCGATCTCGAGCAAGGCGGATACGTCTCGAGGGCGCGGGAAGGGCGGCGCAATCGGTACGAGGTTCACGCGAACCAGCACTTCCGCCATCCGATGGTCGCGGATCGAGAGGTCCGTGCGCTGCTCGACCTGTTGAACTCGAGCATGCGGTGCGAAGCGGCTCCGGCGGGTCACGACGACAGCACCGGGATGGACTGACGAGGCGGTCGATGCGACGAGTGCTTCTCGACGGCCTGGTGAAGCGATACGGCGGCGTGGCGGCCGTCGACGATGTCTCGTTCGAGCTGCGGCCGGGTGGAATCACCCATGTCCTCGGCCCTTCGGGTGCGGGCAAGACGACGCTGGCGCGGCTGGTGGCTGGGCTGGAGCGTGCCGACGACGGCGAGATCTACTTCGACGACCGGATGGTCCAGGCGCAGCCGGCGCACCGGCGGGGCGTGGGGATGGTCTTCGAGGACCTGGGTCTCTGGCCGGGCCTGACGGTGGCCGAGCACGTGGGCTTCCCCCTATGGATGGGGCGTCGGCCGCGTGCCGAGCGTCGGCGTCGGGTCGCCGAGACGCTCTCGGCGCTCCGGATCGACAGCCTGGCGAATCGCCGGCCCGAGCACCTGAGCGCGCCGCAACGGCTACGGACGGCATTAGCCCGCGCGATGGTCACCCAGCCCGAGCTTCTGATCCTCGACTCGCCCCTGCGCACGCTCGACCGCCGCGAGCGAGAAGAGGCGCGCGAGGATCTCCGGCAGGTCCGCGCCGAGTCGGGCGTGACGACGCTGGCCTTCACGGACGACCCGGACGAGGCGATGGCGATGGCGGAAGTGCTGGTCGTGATCGACCTCGGGCGGATTGTGCAGATCGGGCCAGCGGCCGAGCTGTACGGCCGCCCGGCGGATGTGTTCGTCGCGCGGCTGCTGGGTCCGACCAACCTGCTCCAGGGGCAGGTCGACAACCTCCCGGGCGACCCGCGCGGCGAGGTGATCGTCCGCACGCCGCTCGGCCGGCTGATCGCTCAGGGCACAACCGGTCTGTCAGGCCCCGGCGCGCCGGTGACGATCTCGGTCCGGCCGGAGTGCCTGACCGTGGCCGCCTCGGTCCCGGCCGGGTGGAACCGGTTCCCGGCGACCGTCGAGCGAATTGTCTTTCGCGGTGAGATCAGGCAGGTCCATGCTCGCGGGCCTGGCGACTGGCCGATTCTGATCTCGGTCCTTCAGGGCCAGGCGCCGGCCTTTCGCGAGGGGCAGAGCCTCACGGTCTCGGTCGCGCCAGAGCATGTGGTTGTGCTACCGGGGAAGTTCGCACTCGGCAGCCTCCAGCCGCGGAGCGGTGACGCCGAGACCGGCGCCGGCTGAGGCGCACTCGACATGACCCAGGACGACGTTCGCCTCGACCCCGACCTCCTGACAGGGAGCGCCCTCCGCAGTTCAAGTAGCCAGGCCGCGAGCCGGCCGACGCGCCGGCTTGCGGCCACAAGTCGCTGCCTTTCGGCTCAGAATCCTGGCTCCGGCACAATCGCACCCCGGGTGTAGGACTTCTCTTCGACAATCCGCGAGCCCAGCCGTTCGTTGATTCGCCGCTTGAGCGCCGCGCGATGATCGTTCTTCTTGTAGACCGACCGAGCCAACTCGATGAACCGCTGCCCGAAATCCCCCGCCTGCTCGCACTCGCGGAGTTCGTCCTCGATCGACCATAACGCCTCGTTGATCTGCTTAAGCTCTGCGCTCAGCGCCGCCAGATCGTCCGAAGGCGCAATCATCCGATCGCGGGCGGCCACCAGGGCCGTCGTCTCGGACCGGACGTTTCGTAGCTTGTCCGGGTTCGTGATGCGCTCGGCCTTGATTTCGAGGATCGTGATCTTATCGAGCAACTCGCCGGCGGATACTTCCGCGACGATCGACTGGCGAGGCGAGGAATTCGCGGCCATCAGCCGCACCTGAGCAGCGATCCTCGCGAAAACCTCGGGCCAATCACCGGGCTCGACCTGCCGGAACAGCCGCATCGTCGGATACCAGGGGCAATCTTCGCGATCTTCCAACCAGCGCCAGTCGGACGACCACGAGAGCGGCACCCAGGTCGGCACGCTCAGTCCACCGGCCAGGTGGGCGACCGATGTGTCGGAAGTAATCACCAGGTCGAGATTCGTCATGATCGCCGCCGTGTCCATGAATGCGCCTTTTCTCTCGTCCAGCTCGTCTCGGAACGAGAGGACCGCATACTTCTCAAGGAATGCGGCGGCCTTTTCAGCCGCCACTCCCTTCTGGAAGCTCACGAGTTGCACCCCCGGAACCTCCGCGATTGCGGAGAAATGCTCGACCGGGAATGATCGGTAGCGGTCTCCCTTGTAATGGGTGTTACCCTGCCAGTTGATCCCGATTCGAAACCCCCGGCGATCACCCAATCGCTTCCGCCAGTAGGCCACCAATCCCGAGTCCGCGTAGAGATAGGGAACCCGACGAGGGATGTTCGCCAAAGTGGTTCGAAAGATTCTCGGCAGGCTCAGCATCGCGCAATGCACGTCGAATTCCGGCAGCGGTTCCCCAGTGGGCACGAGCTGATCGATCCCGGCGCAGCGCAAAAGAAGGGGGATGAGAGGAGGCTGGCAATCAAGGACAACCCTTCCTCCGAGCCGTTTTACCATCGGCACGTATCGCACGAATTCGAGCGTGTCGCCCAGCCCTTGCTCAAAATAGAGGAGGATCGTCTTGCCTTCGAGGGACTCGCCGGCCCAGGCCGGATGAGGATACTCGCGGCGGTTGATCCCGCGGCATTGCCACCGCCATTCGTACTCGGGCCATCCCTGCTCGAAGTTCCCGGCGATGAGCCAACCCAGGGCACGGTTCAAGTGCGCATCGGGATAGTCGGGCTTGAGCCGGAGCGCCTCGGCGTAGCAGACCTCAGCCTCGGCATGTTTGCGCTGCTTGCCCAGGGTAATGCCCAGATTGTTGTAGCCTTCGGCGTAGTCGGGATTCAGACTGAGCGCCAGGCGGTAGCAGGCAACCGCCTCGGCCAGCCGAGCCTGATCCGAAAGGGTATTCGCCAGGTTGTTGTACGCTTCCGCGTAGTCGGGATTATAGCGCAGGCCCCGGCGGTAGCTCCTTTCGGCCTCCTCGATCCGGCCCAGCCGGGCGAGGGTGTTGGCCAGGTTGTTGTGGGCCTCGGCATACCTGGGGCTCAGGCGAAGGGCATCCTGGTAGTGTTCAAGCGCCTCGTCAAGGTGGTCCAGCTCGGAAAGGGCGTTCGCCAGCTTAGATCGG
>JAKAUH010000222.1 GCA_021818605.1 Planctomycetota bacterium | reverse complement strand
TCGCGGCCGATGCGCACCCGCCGCATCGGCAGGCTCATCGCAGCCTGGAGTTGCATGAACCCGCGCAGCCAGCTCGGCGGCAGGTCGATCTTCTCCTCGCGGTAGCCGTCGGATTCGGCCGCCCCGCGGACCTCGAAGCCCGAGGGATCGACGAGCAGCCGTGTCTCGCGGTAGCTGCGCATCTGCTGAAAATGCTCGTAGAGCGACCACGAGTAATCGACGTTCGTCGTGCCGAGGGCGACGTCGCGCTCGCGGTCGAACGCCGAGCGATCGACCGTCAGGCAGCCATAGCTGCTTTCGTCGGCCGAGAAGCACTCGAAGAACACGCAGTCGTTCGCCACCGTGATCACCGGGTCGCACGGGACGAGCCGGCGCCACAGGTCGATGTCGTGCGTCATCAGGTGCCGCGAGTGCTTCTCTCGGGCCTTCCAGTAGGTCTTGCGGGCCTTCCGGTACTGGGCTTCCAGCCCGACCGAATAACCCTCGGGCAGCTCGGGCAGCGACTTCTCGATCGCGGCCCGCGCCTGCTTGACCGAAGCCCGGCGCAGCTCGGCCTCGCGCTGGGACTGCTGGGCCCTGTAAGCCTCATGGGCCGACCGATCGCGCGGCGGATGACGCAGGTCGCTGACGACGATGTCGTGCAGCGCACCGATCGCCTCGCGGAAGCCGATCGGGTCGCGGAGCACGCCGTCGAAGCTCACGCGGTCGCGCCTCAGGTTGGGCGCCAGCGCCACGGCGACCCCGGCCGGGCTCCAGGTCACTGCGCTCCGGCCGCGATAGGCGAGGGTGAGCTGCATGGGGCGGCCTCGATGCCGGCATCGGTCGCCGGGCAAGGAATGCCGGCGATCGCTGGTGCTTCATTCCATCTCGTTCGATCCGGGGGGCGGGCGGGCCGGTCTCGACTTCGAGGCGTCGACCAGGGTCGTTCACCGAGCGTCGGCGACGCCATACTTCGCCGGGAACCCCGTTGCCTCAGCCAGGCGAAGTATGGCTCGCCGACGCTGAAGAACAACGGCCCTGGGGAAGCAATGTCCGGGTCAAGTCCGGCCGCGGCGGATCGCCGCAGCAAGCTGGTCTCGAGCACCGGCCCGACCGCCCTCCGGATCGAAGCCAATCCGCTGTCCTGAACTCGTCTCGAAACGGAGGCCCGATCATGATCGCACAGACTCAGGTCCATTGCAACTCGGGAAGCCACTGGCGGACGATCGGCTCGGCCTCGGGGCGAGTCTCGACCAGCCGGACGACAGCCGTCAGCGCCGCGCGTCGTTCGGGGGCGCGCACCGACCGCAACGCGACCGCCAGCATCGGCAGCAAGAGCGCCGCCTCATCCGGCCGATGGCCCAGTCGATCGGCGACCTGCCGCACGACCCCCGGCTTGGCCCGCCCGCCGCGCTGGACGTTCAGCAGGACCGAGGCCCACAGCAGCCGCACCCGCTCGGGATCGAGGGCCCGCTTGAGTTCGTGAGCATCCGATCGACCCGCCGCGTCCAGCCGCGCGCCCAGCTCCGAGGCCAGCGCGAGCCGGACATCGTCGTACGGCGATTCCAGGAGCCGTTGCCAGAGCGTCACGTCGTCGCGCGCCCGGAGATCGTCGCGGAACCAGCGCAGTCCGACGGACCGCGCATCGGCGTGGCGGCTGTCGAGGAACTCGAGCATCGCGTCGACGGGAGATGCCCCCTCGCCCGCGGCGACCGTCCGGAGCAGCCAGCCCAGGATCTCGGGCCGGAGCGGCTCGCACTCGGCCTCGAGCAGGGCCAGGAGAGCGCGCCGCTCGTCTTCCGAGAACGCCGGGCGGGCCTTGAGCCACGTCAGACCGAGCCGCGCCAGCGGCAACGGGCGACCCGCGGCCAGGCGTGTGATCGTCTCGGTCGAGAGGTTCTCGGGATCAATCTGCCGGGCCATGATCTCGGCCAGGACCTCGATCGCGGCCGGGCTCGCCGTCGCCGCGACGGCCAGCCAGCGCTCGGCGGAGACCGACGCGAGATCGGCGGCCCCGCGCAGCCACTCCGCGGCGAATTCGACGACCACTAACTCATCATGCGCGAGCAGCTCAAGCACCTCGTCAACGCTGATGACGGACCGCGTCGACGCGACCTCGCGCAGCAGCATCCTCGCGGCCCACTGCCGCACCGGCCGGCAGCGGGCGAGGGCGAGCAGGTCGAACAGCGCCCGCGGGACCGCGCGCCAGAGATCCTCGAAGATCGGCGAGGGCTCGAGCTCGGCCAGTGATCGGCCGCTCGCCAGCGTCCAACCCCGCGGGCGGGCGACCAGCACCCGGCTGTTGTGGAACAGCGCGTGGATCAGGCCCCAGTTATCCAGCAGGGCTGATCCGGAGGCCACATCGTCGTCCCGGTAAAGCGCCAGCGCCTCCGAGATCGCCGCGACATAGCGATCAGGATCCGATCGCCCCAGCCGGCGGAAGTACCGCCAGGCCCGGCGCCTCAGGTAGTGCCGCGTGGCGATCGAGAACAGCCGGAACCGCTGTTCGAGCCGCGTCCGGACGTCGTCGGGGACCTCGGTGACGTCCCGGTACTCGTCCGGATTTAACGACAGGATGGAGACCCAGTCGGCGACCTGGACGTTCTGCCGCCGCCTGGTCTTCGGGTCAACGACCGTCCAGGGGAACATCCGGCCGCGCGGCATGGTCGTCCCGCCGGGCACGACGAGTCGCGGCTCGCGCCAGGTGCCGGTGACCATGTACGACGGTCCCAGGCGCCAGTAGCCTGTCCAACTGCAGCCCTCGGCCTTCCAGAGCGCGGCCAGCCTCTTGGCGTCGCCCTCGGTCTCGACCTTCTGCTGCATTCCGCGCTGTCCATACCGCTGGACCCGGCGAATCGAGCGGTCGAACGCGGCGAGGAACCGCGCCATGACGGCGTCGTCGCCGGCCGCCTCGGCGAGCTTGAACAGCCGCTTCACCAGTCCCTCGTGGCGATAGGCGTTGAGCGGCCGGTCGAGATACTCGAACAGCAGCCGGCGCGCCTCGGGCGACGGGTCGGCGTACCAGCGCGCGGCGAAGCCGGCGAGCGCGATGGCATCCGAGACGCGCCGCAGGCGGCCGAGGAACGCAGGGTCGCGCCGCGCGAGCCACTCGTCGAGGTCGGGTTGTTCGACTCCGTCGGCCATCCTCAATCACCGTCGGTCTTCTTGCCGGCCGGGTTCTGAGTCGTCTTCTCGGCCGGAGCTGGGTCATCGCCAGCGGTCTCCGCCGGGGCCTTGGTCTTCGCCCGCATCGACGACGATTTTCCCCGCGACCGCGACCGGGTCGACCTGACCCGCGACCTCGTCCGGCCCCGGCTGCTTGACGCAGCCCTTGTCCCGGTCACCTCCACGCCGTTCCTTTTGAGCTTGAGCGACAGCGAGTTGATGCAGAACCGCAGGCCGGTGGGCGTCTCGGGAGCGTCGTTGAAGACGTGGCCCAGGTGGGCACCGCAACGGCGGCACATCACCTCCATCCGCGGCGGGGCCTCGGAATAGTCAGGCGCCCGGCCGATCGCGTTCCGCGAGATCGGCTGGAAAAAGCTCGGCCAGCCCGTGCCGGAGTCGAACTTGGCCTTCGACGAGAACAGCGCGGCGTCGCAGCAGGCGCAGTGGAACGTCCCGTTGAAGTGGCCGACCGCGTACTTGCCCGAGAATGCCGGCTCGGTCGCCTTGAGCCGCGTCACCATGAACACCTCGTGCGGAAGGATCTTCATCCATTCCTCCGCCGACTTGCGCACGTACTCGGACCTGGGCTCGGCCTTCGCGGCCGACGTCCGGGTTTCACCCTTCGCGGCCGACGTCCGGGTTTCACCCTTCGCGGCCGACTTCTCGGCCGCCTGGAACGGGTCCTGCGCCGACGAGGACCTCGCCACCGATTGCGACGGATCCTGGGCCGCCGCGATGGAAACAACCAGCAACACGATTGAAAGCGTCGACGCGACCACCGACCAGAGGAGCCGATAACGTATCATGATGGATCTTCCTCTACCTGAACGCGCGAAGTCGATCCAGAACAACCCCCGTCGCCGATGCGACGGCTCTCCTTTATCATAAGATTACGCCAAACTCAAGCAAGCAGTATCCGCGCGAATCTCGATGCGTGCATCGCCGATTGCCGGCACGAACAACAGGGGATCACTGGAGGAACAGCCACAGACCAGCGGTTGCCAGCAAGGCGCCGGCGGCGATGCCCAGCCGGTGATACCAGGCGGGACTGGTCAGGCGGCCGATGGCGGCGGCGCGGAGCCGCCACGCCAGGCCGCCGACGGCGACCAGCACCACCGCCATCCCCGCGCTGAAGGCCAGCACCAGCGCCACACCCGCCGCTAGTCGGCCCACCGACGCGGCCAGCACCAGCAGACCGACCGCGTCCCAGCACGGGACCAGCCCCCCGGCCAGGCCCAGGACGATCAGCGACATCGCCGACCGCGTCGTGATGTCGCGGCCGACTTGCTCCTCATCGTGCTCGCCGCGACCGCCGAGGTGGCGCCCCAGTCGCCAGAGTCCAGTCGCCGCGATGACGAATCCTGCCCCGCGTGCCAGGCCGACATGGATCGACCCGACCCGGCTGGAACCGGTGGCCCAGAGCACCCCCGCGATCACCAGCACGCTGCCGACGTGCGCGATCGTGGTCGCCAGTCCCAAAAGCGCCGGCTGATACCACCGCGCACCCGGCCCGATCGCCGCGGCCGTTACCAGCGTCTTGCCATGCCCCGGCTGAACAGCGTGCGCCGCCCCCAGACCCGCCGCGATGATCGCCAGGATCACCCACGAGACTCCCGCGCCGCGATCGAGCAAATCCGCCAGTGCCTGCACCCGCGTTTTCGAGGGCGGCTGCACGGTCCTGGCGGGTTGCGGAGGCGTCTCGTCGGTTCTCGGCGCCGCGGCGGGAGCGGTCGGCGCCTGCACCGCGGCGGGAGATCGATACACTACCTCGATCTGTTTCGTCCGCCGCTCCTCGGCGTCGGAGAGTATCCAGATCGGTCGAATCGGCACCTGCTCGACATCGGTCGGTCCGTCGTCCCTCTCGATGGTCACGCCGTCGCGTCCGCGGATCGCCAATCGGCTCGTGCCCTCGCTTGAGACGAAATTGGTGTCGCGGAGCTTCAACCGCCCCGAGACCGGCACGGGCCCCTCGAGGCGGAACGTGTACCGCGGGTGCTCCTCGACGGTCAGGCGATACCCGCCCGACTCGAGTGGGACAGGCTGGCCGTCGACGCTGACGAGAAACCCCTTCGCATTGAGCGGGCCGGTGACCTCGCCGTAGAGCTTGAGCCATTCGGAACGCTCGGCGCCCGGGCGGGAGCCGACGAGTGAGCGCAGGTCCTGGGTGAGCGTCAGTTCGGTGAGGCTGACCTCGTAATCGATCGCCAGCCGGCCGGGAGTGAGCGTGACCTGGATCGAGCGATCCACACGCTGGTTCGGGATGTCGTGCGCCCTCGCGACCACTGCGAGCAGAAGGATCAGCCCAGCACCGTACGAGAACGGTCTACCCGACACAAATCGTCCCCCGTAGGTCAGGCTTCAGCGTGACGATCCGCCCGAGTCAGGCCAGGGCCCGACCTGCTTCCGGCTGCCACAAATCCGCTACTGGCCGGCCGGCTGGCCGCCGGGCCGATCCGGCCGCGGCCCGTTCGTGGAGAGCGGCGGCGCCCCCGTCGCACGTCCGGTTCTCGCGTCGGCAGGCCGTTCACCGGCCGGCGCGGCTCCGGAGGACTCGCCGACGATCCGGCCTGGGCTACCGGGCAAGGGCGAGGATGACGCGGGCGGCTCGGTCCGGGAAGGCCCCTCGACCAGAAGCTTCAACAGCGGACTCGACGCCGAGAGCACGACCGTCGCGCGCTCGTCCAGGATCGAGCGATACGATTCCAGCGTCTTGAGGAACTCGAAGAACCGCGGATCCCGGCCGTGGGCGTCATTCAGCAGCCGGGTCGCCTCGGCCTCGGCCCGGCCGCGGGTCCGGCGTGCGTCGGCCTCGGCCTCGGCCAGCATCATCTCGCGTGCCCGGTCGGCCTGGCTGGTGATCGTGAGGTACTGCGCCTCGCCCTCCGCTCGAAGTTTGGCCGCGACCTGCCGGCGCTCGCTGCGGATCAGCTCGAACACCGCCGGCCGGACCTCGACCGGGTGCCCGAACCGCCGCAGGCGTACATCGAGAATCTCGACGCCCAGCTCGTCGCGAGCCGACGGGGCGACGGCGGCGAGCACCTCGCGGGTCAGTCCGTCGAGCGACCACTTCGCCGGGTCCGTCGACGCCAGGCTGGCGAGGTCGCGCCGGCCGATCGCGTCGCTCAGCCCGGCCGACACCCGCTCGCCCAGCCGGGCCTCGGCCAGCTCGTCGCTGCCCGAGCCCTTCAGAAACGCCAACGGATCCGCGACGCGCCAGACGACATAAGGGGCGACCTCGAGGTTCCGCTTGTCGCCGGTCATCATCTCGCGAGGAGCCGGGTCAAACACGCGAAACCGCCGGTCGATCCGGATGACGATGTCCCAGGGCGCCTTGGCGTGCAGCCCGGCCCCCGACCCGGAGGCCGAGGCCGAGGCCAAGGCCGGTTTCGACTCCCCTGCCCCGGCGCCGCCGTGCACCGCCGCGACCCGGCCGAACCGCGTCACGACGGCGAACTCGGTCTCGTCGACGACCACGGTGCAGGCGGCCGCGATGGCCAGGATCGCCCCGGCCGCCGCGGTCAGGATCAGCCATCGTCGGGTGCGCTTCATGGTAGGTCGATTCCTCGAGGAGCCGATCGGCGAGGCCGGCGGGGCGGGAACAGGTTCGCGGGGTTCCGGTGCGTGACCCGATCCAACCATCATAAGGCCCGGCCGGCTCCCGGGCTACCCGTGCCATCGGGGTGGACCGCTATCACTCCGAGCCTCCTTCGTCCGGATGGATCGGCAGCCAGGGCCGGACGGCGGCCCGCGCGTACCAACGGCCCAGCCACCGATGCAGTGCCGCCCTGTCTGAAGTCTTCGCCGCGGCGGCCTCCGCCGCGTGGTACTCGGCCATCATCGTGCAGAACTCCCAGCGTTCCTGAAGCACCGACCAGGCGAACCATCCCCCCGCCAGGACCACCACGATCAGCGGTCGCAGCGACCGCCATCGGCGGGGCTGACCGGGGATGGTCCAGAGAGCCATTCGTAGCCTCGCGGCGACCCAGATGGCCGTTGCAGCGCCGATGGCAAAACCGATCGCCATGTAGACCGGGTCCAGGTAAGGCGACCAGTGCGACATCCGCATGTGAACGTCGCACCACCTCAAGAAACCGTGATACCCGATGAGGAGCGCGAGGTCCGAGAGTCCGACGAGGACGACGGCGATCGCACCCGAGCGGGCGAGGAGCCAGGCCCGCTCCGCGAGGCCGGGATCGGGCAATCCCGTGCCCCGGGCGGCCAGGAGATCGGCGTACCGCCTTCGTGCCAGCCCGAACACGCTGGCCGCGATGAGGGCGATCGCGGCGCCGGTGTTGCCGTGCGTCCGCGAAGCCGCCAGTACGACGGCGACGACCGCGACGACGGATAGCAGCGTTGCGAGTCGGAACCTCATACGCGGCAATCGCATGGACGGTCCCCACCTGCCCTGGACCGAGGCGATCTCGACCGCCGGCAGTATGCCGGGCTCGATTCGAGAGTCCGGCACCGGTGGCAGGAACCGTCTCGGCTCTCGCCTTCGAAGGAGTGAATCACGACCTGGCGGCCTCGAACCCCTCCGGCTCCAGTTCCCTGGCAAGTCGAAGGTTTCGCTCGGCCGACTCGATGAGCTCGGGCTCTTGAATTTCGCGAGCGATCCGGCCCGCGCGTTCGAGCATCTGGATTGCCTGGTCGGTCTGACCAAGTTGGGCCTGAAGTGCGCCGAGATTGTTAAGGATCCGGCATTCGCGCGCCCGAACCCCTAGCTTCCGCGCGAGATCGAGAGCTTCCTCGTAATACTGGAACGCCCTGATCGGTTCTCCACTCAATTGGCAGATCCAACCCAGGTTATTGAGGTCCGCGCTGATGGCCGATCGGTCCTTCGATTCTCTCGCGAGATCCAGAGCCTTTTCGATGAATCCTCGTGCCTCTTGATATTTGTTTTGTTGCATTAGAATGACGCCGATATTGTTCAGCGTCCTGCCCTGGGCCTGTCGATCGCGGAATTGCGAGAAATCTTCGAGTTCCCGTCTCAGATAGTCGAGAGCCCGATCCAGGTCGCCACGCCGCGCATGAGCAATCCCCAGGTGCCCGAGAAACGTTGAGACGCCATTGTAGTCTCCGATCTGCTCGGCCAGCTTGAGTGCGCGTTCGTGAAATTTTACGGCTTGATCGAGATTGCCCAGGGCCGCCTCCACTGTCCCAAGGCCATCAAGGGAGGCTTCTTCCATTTTTTGCTCGCTGATACGCTGGGCGAGACTCAGGGATTCCTCGAAATGCTGCTTCGCTGCGAGAGCCTCCGACAGTGCCAGAAAGACCTGGCCCAGCTCATAGTGCAGCGCTGCCTTACGGGCGAGGGAGCCTCGATCGTCCGAAGAGATCTTTTCCAGCTCCAGCAGGAGGTTCTGAAGCAGCCCGATTCTCTCTCTCTTCTCTTGATGGGGAAGGCGATCGGTTTCACTTAAAGGGGACGACAGAAGTCCTCTTTCGAGGTTCGAGTGGGCCAGCTCCCCGCTGTCAAATTGAAAGATACCCGTGCACCACTGCATTAGATCGGGCGCGGTCTGTGTGAGCGCCGTCGCCCCTGCGCCATTGAGCCAGAGCACGACCGGGACCGGGCAACGCTCCGTGAATGCGTCTCGCTGGAGGTTGGCATTACGCAGCAGTTGGCCGCCTTCGACGAAGAGCGTGCCCGGCATCGGGCGGAAGTCGATCGCCGCCTCAAGGCCGGTGACCATCACGGCCGGGGTCTTGCCCTCCGGCAAGTTGGTGGTGTGGAGAGCATCCTCCAGTCGGCGGAGCAAGAGAACCTCGTTCGGCTCGTGGCTGAGGTCGAGTCGCAGCAGAGAAACCGGGCGGTCCGTTAGCGCGGCCGCCAGACGGTCGAGCCAGGCTTCTCGCGTGCCGGGGACGTCGTAGATGGCCAGCCCGAGGCGGAAGGACGGCCTGTCTTCCAGGAACACAGTGAGCTCGCGCAGACTCCTCTGATTCTCGTCGGAGGACTCAACGACTTTGGGCCTACGCCGGGTTCGTGCCATTGACAGGGATCTCCCGGAACGCCCTGATCTGCTGGACGATCGGATGGACGTCGTACCAGCTCTCGCCTCCGTTATACTCGAGGACGGAGCCGTTAAATAACAACTGGCTGAGGAACTCACGGTCTTTCTGGATGGCC
>JAKAUH010000474.1 GCA_021818605.1 Planctomycetota bacterium | reverse complement strand
CCCGCGATCGGCAGCAGGTAGACGTCGTCGGCCGTCATCAGGATGCCGTCGGGCCCGGCCTTGACGTCGTCGATGGTGTCCGGTTTCTGGTCGAGACCGGGATCGGCCACGATGCCCGACAGCGTCGTGTTCGGCACGTTCGTGGTGCTCACGGTCGTGAACGTCTCGCGGAGTACGCTGCCGGCCGTGCCGTTTCCGGCGGCGTCGAGCCGCGTGCCATCAGCGGCCCTGATCTTCGAGCCGTCGATCGTCATCGTCACCGTCGAGGCGCCCGGCATCGGGTTCGTCGGGTAGAGCCACGCGTAGGTGCCGTCGTCCGACGGGACGATCGTGGTCGGGATGACGGTTCCGGACGGGCCGGTCAGGTAGAAGTCGGCCGAGGAGAGCGTCGCCGTGTCGATCGGCCGCGAGAAGACGATCCTGGGCCGGAAGGTCACGCCCACGTCCGTTGCACCGTTGCCCGGCGCGAGGCTGCTGAGCGTCAGCGGCGGGGGCGAGCTCACCGAGAGGTCGACCTGGTCGTGCGCGACGTTGCCTGCAGCGTCGAGCGCGGTGACCGTGAGAACATGGCTGCCGACGGTCAACGGCGCGGTCTCGAGGACCTGCGAGAAGGTTCCGTCGAGGCCGAACGCGATCGGGATCTCCGTCCCGCCGTCGATGTTGTAGCTCAGCGCCACGATCGACGAACCGGTCCCGTCCACCAGGCCGGCCAGCGTCGCGCCGGAGGTCACGGCGCCCGCCGCCGGGCTGAACAGCGTGACCGTTGGCGCGCGCGTGTCGAGCGTCACCGCGACGTCGGCCGGCGGCGCCGTGTTGCCCGCGACGTCGGTCGCCCGCAGCGCGATCGTGTGTGGGCCGTCGGCCGAGCCGTCGGTTGCGAAGGTCGTGGTGAACGAGAAATCCCCCTGGGCGTCGAACGCGACTGGCACAGATGGTCCGCCGTCGATTTCGGCCTCGATCGTCGCCACGCCCGAGAGGTTGTCGAGCACCCGGCCTGTCACCGTGACGTTCGCGCCGGCCGCCACTTCGCCCGATGACGGGCTCGTGATCGTGATGGTCGGCGGGCTGGTGTCGGCCGACGTGGCGAAGGTGTTCAGGACATGGCTGGCGACGTCGGCCCCGGCGATCAGACCGGCCTGGTTCGAGAACTCGAAATGGATGCCGCCGTAGATCCGGCTCTCACCCGCCTCCTGGGCCGCCTGCTCGAAGCTGCTGTACGAACGAGTGACCCCCGGCAGGCCGACCGACGTGGCGGTGAAGGCGTAGTTGTCGCCGAAGACGGCCGTCAACACCGTGGCGGCGGCCGAGCTGAAGGTGCTATGGCCCGAGATGTACTCGGGGAACGGCGGAGTCGTGATCAGCGGCACCCAGTTGGCGATGGTTTCGATCTGGCTGTTGACCGCGGTGCCCGACCCGCCGGCAAGCTGGATCGGCCTCCATGTGTTGTAGGCGAACTTCGCGGCCCACGCGGTGATCGCCGCATCGGCCAGTGAGACGTTCAGCTCGGCGAACAGCCGGGCGTCCTGCGCCAGGCTCTCTTGCTGCTGCTGCGCGGCCTGCTCGGCGATCGCGTTCCAGTGGCCCGGCGGCGTATAGGTTCCGGTATTATCATTCCAGAACCTGGCGATCTGGGTCTCGTCAGCGGTCCGGGCCGTGCTGTTCACCTCGCCCAGGGTCAGGGTCTTGTTGATCGCATCGGCGTACTGCTGGCTGGTCATGCCGGGCGGTGACGGCGGCAGGAACTGGGTGGGACTGACCATGGCAAACGGCCGGAGCGTCGCCCATTGCGGGTTCTCCGCCGGCGCGTAGCCCGGCGCGGTCGGCTGCCAGTCGCCGGGGGCCGTGCCCGGCGTGTAATCGACGTAGCTGGTCGAGCCGTCATCCTGCCTCATGGCAATGATCGCGGTGGCGATCGACTGGCCCACCGCGGTACCGTCGGTCTGCGACAGGCCGTCGTCGATCATCTTCAGCCCCGTCGTCAGCTCGCCGTTGAGGAACGCCTGTTCGGTCGGAAAGAGGTACGACAGCACGCTGTAGGCGGCCGCGGCGACGGCCGCGCCCGGCGACGCGTCGGCCGGGGCCTTCAGGGTGACGTAATAGGCCGGAGTACCGTCGATGGCATTGACGGCGTCGTACACGGCGGCCGACACCATCGCCAGCCCGCGTGAGGCGTGCTCGGGGTCGGTGCCGTCCTGCTCGATCGCCTGCAACTGGACCTGGTTCCAGAAGATCACCTGGTTCTCGCCGGCCGAAGCCTGATCGCGATGGACCACCACCTGATACCGGCTGGTGCCGCCGAGCCCGTCGGTCGCGACGGCCGTGAATGGGTTGTCGACATCCGGCAAGGCGATGCCCGTGAACT
The DNA here is from genome assembly GCA_021818605.1 of Planctomycetota bacterium. Lineage (GTDB taxonomy): Bacteria > Planctomycetota > Planctomycetia > Isosphaerales > Isosphaeraceae > JAKAUH01. The sequence goes on along the minus strand of JAKAUH010000474.1, from coordinate 6,962 downwards.
GGAAGGCGCCCGTGTTCGTGCTCTGCGTCGTGGCGATGACCTGACCATTCGCATTCGCGAGCGTGACGCTAATGTCGGGCGATGTCCGGCCGACCAGCGTCACCTGCGCCTGCGTGGTGCCCAGCGGGTTATTCGGCTCGCGGTCCGACACCGCCACCGAGACGACCGGCTGGATCGGCGGCCCGGAATCGAGCGTGAACGAGGCCGTCGCTGCCGCCGAGGTATTGCCCACGCGGTCCGTGGCGACAAGCGCCACCGTGTGCGCCCCGTCGGCCGAGCCGTCGGTCGCCAGGTTGGTGACCAGGCGGAACCGGCCCGAGGAGTCGACCGGGACCGAAAACGCGGCGCCGCCGTCGATCGATGCCCTCAATGACCCGACGCCTGACAGGTTGTCGGTCACCGTGCCGGCCACCGTGACGTTGCCGCTCGCGACGGTGCCGGCGGCCGGACTGCTGACGGTGATCGTCGGTGCTTCCGTGTCGAGGGCGACCCCGATCGCAGCCAGCGCATTCTGGCCAAACGCATCGGTGGAACGGACCTGGAGCAGGTTGGCGCCGGGGCTCAGCGTCACCGCGAACGAGAACTGGCCCTGCGCGTTCGCCGTGGACCTACCTTCATCGAAGTTCGCGTCCGAACCCGTCTCGAGCGCGACAGCGGCCCCCGGCTCGGTGGTCCCGGAGACTGTCACCTGCCGCGAGGCCGTCGCCAGCGAGCCGCCGGTCAGCGCGACCGGCGCCGGCGTCAGGCCGACGGCCAGAGTCAGCGGGTTCAGATCCGTCGCGGTCTTCTGGTTGGCGAGAGCCTCCGAGAAATCGAAGGCGGTAATCCGGCCGTCCAGGTTTGCATCCGCCTCGGGCCGGTAATCGGCGGAACCGGCGCTGGACCCGTAGATATCATGGAGGAGCGTCAGATCCGCGGAGTTGACCGCGCGGTTCCCGTCGGCGTCGCCGACGAGGAAGACGGCAAGGTGGTACGCGCCGGAGGTCCCCGCCAGGGCCGAGGCCGTGCTCGTGTATGAGCCGAACGCGAGATCATCCACGGCCAGGCTTTGCGTACCCCCAGCAAGGCTGGAACTCGCGTAAACCGGGTTGACCACGCCGCCGTCGACACCCTGGACCTGAACGGGCGCGGGATGGAGCGCGCCACCGTCCGCGGCCTCGAGCTGAAAGCCCAGGAGAACCTTCCCGTTCGGCAGGGTGAAATCACCCGGAGCGAGCGCGATGCGGATCTGGTCCGCACCGTCCGCCCGAACGATGGCACCGTCGAAGGTCGCGAAGACATTCATGGCGTCGCCCGCCAGCACTAGGCGGCGTTCCAGGCAGTCGAATCCGGTACGTGCGCTGCGCGCGGGCGATCGGCCGTGCCGGCTCGGGACGGAATGGCTCATACGGTCGGTTCCCCTGGTGTTGTTCGGCCCTGAACCCGGCTCCATGGATGAAACGGCCACGACCAGATGGCATTCACATGCAACGTACTTGCAAGATCACTCTAACAGGCATTATTTACTTATTTTGGCATTCAATTGAAAAATATGACCCACAAAGGCCCGCGATGCAGCGGGACGACAAGCCGGCCGCGCCCGGCTGGCGGCAACCGGGGGCGAGCCCTCGGAGAATCCTGGAGACCGGCGGTCGGCGGCGCATCCGGTCATCCGCCGTAGGGTTTATTGCGCCCGGCCGGCTGACCGAACACAAAGATTGAAAAAAAGGTCTCGGGAAGGAATCGGGGGTGCGGACGAGACCTCTTAATGTCATGGGAGTCGTCAGGAAACCACCGTGAGAGGCCGGAGAAATCCCCTGGAGTCCTGGACCTTCTGGGGTGGAAAGGATTTGGCTGGCCGCGTGCAGTCCCTGTAGAATGACGCACAGCAGGCAAGGACGGTCCGGGTCGTTCTTCGCCGCATGTCGTTCCTGTGTCGCGGGCTGTGCGGCCCCATGCCCATGGCACGATCATCGTTCCGCCGGTCGACTCGGACACATCGGGGTCGATGTATGAAAGCCAGTTGCCAGGAACTCGAACCCGCTGGGACCGCGATCGGCGATCCCGCGTTCGACGAATTCGTCCGGCGGATCCGCGCCGGGGACGAAGGAGCGGCCGCGGACTTGATCCGGCGGTACGAGCCGGCCATCCGCCGCGCCGTGCGGGTGCAACTGCGCGACCCCCGGCTTCGGCGGCTCGTCGAATCGGTGGACATCTGCCAGTCGGTGTTCGCCTCGTTCTTCCTGCGGACGTCGCTGGGCGAGTACGAGCTGGAGAGCCCGGACCGGCTGATCCGGCTGCTGGTGACGATCGCCCGGAACAAGGTCGCCTACCATGCGAACCGGGAACGGGCCGCGTGCCGCGATCAGCGGCGGATCGACCCGGCGGTAACGCTCGAGGACTGTCCGGCGCGCGGCGGCAGCGTGAGCGCGGGGCTCGCGGCCCGCGAGCTGGTCCTGGAGGTCCGCCGGCGGATGACGGCGGATGAGCGGCGGCTGCTCGAGTGGCGGGAACAGGGGCGGGAATGGGCCGAGATTGCCCGGGAGCTGGGCGGCCGACCCGACGCGTTGCGGGTCCGACTCGCGCGGGCCGTGGCGCGGATTGCCCGGGAGCTCGGCCTGGATGGGGCGCCCGATGACTGACCAATCGCCCGCGCTCGGCCCGGAGGCGAGTCCCGGCGGAGGTCCCTGGCCTTCGAGGTCCGACCTGATCCGTCTCCAGGAGGACCAGCGGCTGCGCTGGGGACGGGGCGAACGCGTTCTGGTGGAGGACTACCTCAGCACCCTGCCACAGCCGCCCGATGAACCGGAGGATGTGCTCGACCTGATCTATCACGAGGTGCTGGTTCGCGAGGAGCTCGGCGACGATCCGGGGCTCGACGAGTACCTGCGCCGCTTCCCGCAATTCGCCGGACCGCTTCGCGACCAGTTTCGGGTGCACGAGGCCCTGAAGGGCGCCGTGTCGCGCGGCCCGGCCGGCGTGGGCTCGACCGCCGGAGTCTCGACCGTCGTGATCGAGAATCCCGCCGCGGCGGGGGCGCTTCCGACGATCCCCGGCTTCGAGATGGTCCGCGAGCTGGGTCGGGGCGGTATGGGAATCGTCTACCTCGCCCGCCAGGCCGGCCTGAACCGGCTGGTGGCCCTCAAGATGATTCTTGCCTGCGAGTATGCCTGTCCCCGGGACCGATCGCGGTTCCGCGACGAGGCCGAGGCCGTGGCCCGGCTGTCGCACCCGAACCTTGTCCAGATCTTCGAGATGGGCGAACACGAAGGCCGTCCGTACTTCTCGATGGAGTATGTGGACGGCGGCCGCCTGGCCGATGCGCTCCGGGGCTCGCCCTGGTCGCCGCTGCGGGCGGCCCGGCTGGTGGAGACGCTCGCGCGCGCCGCCCAGTCCGCGCACGAGCGGGGCGTGATCCACCGCGACCTGACCCCCAGCAACGTGCTGCTCACGGCCGCGGGCGAGCCCCGGGTTGTCGACTTTGGCCTGGCCAAGCTGACTGGCGGCGCGGGGCGCACGACCAGCGGCGAGGTGCTGGGCACACCCGGGTACATGGCGCCGGAGCAGGCTGTCGGCCGGAGCCATGAGGTCGGGCCTGGGGCCGATGTGTATGCGCTGGGCGCGGTCCTCTACGAGCTGCTCACCGGCCGCCCGCCCTTCGTGGGCGACTCGCTCCTGGACGTGCTGGCGCAGGTGGTCCGCGATGACCCGGTCAGCCCCTGCCGGCTCCAGCACCGGGTGCCGCGCGACCTCGAGACCGTCTGCCTGAAGTGCCTGAACAAGGACCCGCGCCGGCGTTATCCGTCGGCGGCGGCGCTGGCCGACGACCTGGGCCGCTACCTGGCCGGCGAGCCGGTGCTCGCCCGGCCGATCGGCGCGGCCGGGCGAGCGGCGCGATGGGCGCAGCGCCGGCCGGCCCTCGCCGCGCTCCTGGCCCTGGCCGCGGCGGGCACGCTCGTCGCCTTCGCCCTGATCGCCCGTGAGGGCCGGCTGGCGCGCATCGCCCAGGGACGCGCCGAGGGCGCGCGGCGGTCCGAGACGGCGCAGCGGGTCGCCGCCGACGCGGCGCGCGAGCGCGAGGCGTGGCAGCGCCGGTCCTACCAGGGCCTTTCGGCCGTCCTGCTCCGCGAGCGTGCGGCGCGCCACTGCGAGGAAGGGGACGTCGACCGCGGCCTGCTCTGGCTGGCCGAGAGCCTGCGACTGGTCCCCGAGGCAGACGGCGCCCTCGGGCGCGCCATCCGCGCCGACCTCGCGGGATGGCTGGGCCAGTTCCACCCGCTGCGCGGGATCATCGAGCACCCTCCCCAGGTCCTCGCGGCCGGCTGGAGCCCCGACGGCCGCCTCGTCGCGACCACGGGAGCCGACGGCACCGTCCGGCTCTGGGACGCCGCCACCGGCGAGGCCCGCGCGCCGGCGCTCCACCTGCCCCAGGCCGTCTCGGCCGTCGCCTTCAGCCCGGACGGAACCATGATCTTCGCCGCCGCCGGATCCAGGGGCCGACTCTGGAGGACCGGCGGCGGCGAACCGGCCGTTCTGGATCTCGGCGAGGGCGGCGAGCTCCTCGCCGCGTCGTTCCACCGCGACGGCCAGCGCCTTTACACGGCCGTCCGGCGGGGGCCGTCGACCTGGCTCCGGGCCTGGCAGCCGGACACCGGCCGTCGCATCAGCGCGGAGGTCGACCTCGGCCCGAGCGTCGATCTCGTCACGTTCAGCCCCGACGGCCGCTCGCTCGTGACCGGCTGCGAGACCGCCGGCGCCCGGTCGCGACTCTGGAGGTGCGACGATGGCACACCGGTCCGCGAGCTGCGCGAGCACCGCGACCGGGTCGTCGCGATCGCCTTCGACCCGGGGGATCGCCAACGTTTCGTAACGGGCAGCTACGACCACACCTGCCGCCTCTGGGACGGGTGCACCGGCGAGCCTCTGGGCCCGGTCCTTCGTCTCTCCGGGGCGATCCGGGCGGTGGCCTTCCACCCGCATCACGACCTCGTCCTGGTCGGAGGCCACGACCGGATCGCCCAGTTCTGGAATCTCGCCGATAGGGCCTTGCCGGGGCCGCCGATGCACCACCCCGATGCCGTCAAGGTGGTGCGATTCAGCCCGGACGGACGGGTCGCCCTGACCGCAAGCTGGGGCCAGGTCCGGCTCTGGGATGCCGGCACCGGCGAGCCGATCGGAGCCCCGCTCCCGCACCAGAGGGAGGTCGTGGAGGTGTCGTTCAGCCCCGACAGCCGCGCCGTCCTGACACGGGCCCGCGAGGGTGTCGTCCGGATCTGGCCCACGGCACCCGCCCAGCCCGTCGGCCGGCGGATCCGCCATCGCGGCTGGGTCACGGCCGTGGCCTTCCACCCCGCGGGAGGATCGTTCCTGACCGCGATCGGCGGCATGGAGGGAAAGGTTCTGGCGTGGCGAACGGCGATGAGCAAGGCCCCCGATGTGGCACTGGCCGATCTCGGTCCGATCTTCTCCCTGGCTTACCGGACGGACGGCCGGGCCTTCGCGGCGGGGACAATGCAGCGGAAGGTCTGGCTGGCAGGAGACGAAGCTGCGCACGCCGCCGGCTTCCCTCTGGCGCTCGACGGCTGGGCATGGAGCGTCGCCTTCAGCCCCGACGGGCGGACGCTGCTCACCGGACACGCCGGAGGCCGCGCCCAGTTCTGGGATGCGGTCAGCGGCCGGGAGCGGCCCGGGCCGCTTGTGCACGCGAAGGCGGTCCACGCCGTCGCCTACAGCCCGGACGGACGGACGGTCCTGACCGGTAGTGAGGACATGACCGCCCGCCTCTGGGACGCCGCCACCCATCGGCCCACGGGAGTGAGCCTGACGCACCAGGGAAGCGTGTACTCCGTCGCGTTCCGCCCGCCCGACGGCCAGCTGATCGCGACCGGCAGCGATGACCGGACCGCCCGCCTCTGGGAGGCGGAAACCGGTCGGCCCGTCGGCCGTCCGCTCCGGCACCCCGCGCGGGTGCTGGCCGTGACCTTCAGTCCCGACGGACGGATCGTCGCCACCGGGTGCGGCGACGGCGCGGCCCGGCTCTGGGACACCGCCACCGGTCACCCGATTGGCCGACCGCTCCCTCATCGCGGGCCGGTCCGCGCCGTGGCCTTCGATCCTCGGACCGGCGGCTCGCCCGACCAGCGAGGTGGCCTGACCCTGGTCACCGGCAGCGAGGACATGACCGCCAGGGTCTGGGCAATCCCGCCCTCGCTGGACGGATCGCCCGAGCAGATCCTCAACCGGCTCCAGGCGGCCATCGGCATGCGGCTCGATCCTCACGGCGTGCCCGACTCCTTGACGCTCGCAGCCTGGCAGCGAGTGCGTCGCAAGCTCGACGCCGGGCACGAGCCGTCGGTCGTCGATCGACGTCCCTGATCCGACCGAAACGCCACGAGCCAGCCTCCCCACGCTCGGCCCCGTGGAGTCAGCCGCCGGGTCCTGACTAACCCAGCCAGCCAACCGCCGCCGTCAGTCGCCGCGGTGACGCGTGTGGCGCCACGCCCACCCATCGAGGCCCCGAATCGGTGGACTTTGCCCACCCGACAAGACGGTCTCGGAGCCTTGCGGGATCGACGACTCCTACCGAGGTGGCCGCGGAGTCGTCAGCGTGTCGAGGATGGTCGGCAAGCCCTTGCCGTTCGCGAATGTGCCGTGGCATTCGACGACGGACGCGGCGTACTCGGGATGGCGAGCGCTGAGCAATTCGTGCAGCCGCCTCAGGCGATGATGCGGGATCGCCGGGAAGAGATGGTGCGGGACGTGCATGTCCTGACCGTAAACGAAGACCGCCCAGCGTGTGAATGGGTCGGGGAAGAAGACCCGGGTGTTGGTCAGCCGGCCGTCATCCGCGTTCGTATGCTGGTAGATATCGCACAAAAGCATGAAGAACGGGAACGTCGTCGCCAGCGGGAGCACCCAGAGGACCCAGAAATAAAAGGGAGATCGACCGCCCGTCGCGGCCTGCACCAGCCCGAGCGCGACGA
>JAKAUH010000353.1 GCA_021818605.1 Planctomycetota bacterium | reverse complement strand
AACTGGCCACCGATCCGGCCGCCGAAGCGAGTCCTCGAAGCGAAAAACGCGCGAACGAAGCCACGGTTATAGGGGTGAAGTTGACCTTGCGGGCTCGAAGGCGGCCACGGAACCGAACCAGCCATGCACCGCGGCAGAATCAGGGCCTGGTATGGCTCGGTTTTGGCGTGACCTTGATCTCGAAGATCGGACTGACGCGGCTGAGGTTGCCGCCGTCGTCGTAAGCGCGGAGTCGGAACTGGTAGAGCCCCGGGCTCAAGGGCGTGCTGATGACGACCTTGAAGTTGTTGTTTTTTTGGACGCCGGTCGTTCCGACGACGACGCCGCTGGGGGTAATGACCTGGATGTGGGTGTGGAAGTGATAGGTCCCGACGAGAGCCGGGTGCTTGAGCCTCGTCTTGATGTGGTTAATGTCGGCCTGCACCCCCTGGTTCCTGGCGATCCTGGGAAGAACGGGCGAGGGCATCGGCCGCCCGATCGTCAGCGCGGTCTGGAGCACCAGCGAGTAGTCGTTGGTCGCAAGGAACGCGGACTGAGGGCTGGCCGTGTCGACCTGGGTTACGAGCTTGGAAAGATTGGACTGGAGTCCATTGATCACCGACGGCGAGGCACTCGCGGCGTTCAGCACCATCCCGAAGTAGTTGTTGAGCGCAACGGCATCAGCCCGGGACACCGAGAGCTTGTTGACGATCGGCCGGATCCCGTAGTTGTACTCGTTGAGTACCTGGGTCGGGGGCTTATCCAGCTTGGAAATCAACTGCATCAGGTCGGCCGAGATCGCGTGGGTCTCCGCTTGCGGCAGATAGCGCCCCGGCAGGATGTGCTCGAGATAATAGGGCAGGTGTTGCGCACGCAACTCCTTCTGCTGGTAGGTGATCGGAATATTCAGGTTGGCCGTGAGCTGGAATCCGAACAGGCTGTTGAGATTCGAACTATAGGCATTGTAGGGGTTGTAGGCGGTAAGGAGCGCGCGCTGCTCCAATCCTTCGGAGGCAGGGAGGAAGCGGCGGCGATCCATCGCGCGAAGCTCCTGAGAGTACGGGGACGTCGGTCGAGGGCGTCCCGGAATAGGGTTGCGGTGGGACGGGAGCGAATGGAACGAAATGCGGACCGATCGGCGCAAAAGGCCGGGCGAACGACAGGCGCAGGCTCCCGTCCCTGGGAGCAGGGTGTTCTTACCACAATCCTCAAGGCGTGGCCAGACCGGTTCCGAAGAAGTCACGAGCGCAACGGCGTCTTCCCCCGCGGGGCGGCATCCGGGACGATTCACCGCGGCGCCGGCACGACGGGCAGCACAACCTGCGACGGATGAGCGGCGTCGTGGTAGACCGTGTTCTCGGCCGTGACCTTCCGACGGTCCTCGCCCAGCGGACCGCCCGTATTGGGGTTCACGTCGAACCGCGGGTAGTTGCTGCTCGAGACGTCCACGCGGATCCGGTGCCCCTTCTTGAAGACATTCGACGTCGGGTAGAGCGTGATCGTCGCCAGGGCAGGCCGGCCCTGGCGAAGCGGGGGCGCCTGGTGATCGAGCCCCTCGCGATAGCGGGCGCGGATGATCGAGTCGCCGATGTTGAGCGCGAAGCCGAGGGGGTAATCCGAATTCGGCGGGATCTCGTCGATCAGCTTGGCGGTGAAATCCGTGTCGGGGGCGGACGAGTCGACCCACAGGCGCACGTCGACCGTCCCGGTGACCTCGACGTCGGCGTCGAGCGCCGGTGTCCGGAAGGCCAGGACATCGGGACGCTGGCAGAGCGGCAGCCGGTTGCTGGCGGCGTGGGTGTCGTCCCGAGGCCGCTGGTCGTAGCCGCCGTTCCTCATCAGCCCCTGGTTCGACGAGATGTTCCCGCCGATCGTCGGGACCGGATGGCGGGGGTCGAACGTGTACGAAGTGGTGCTCGCTTCAACCGACGGCGCCGCGGCCGACAAACCGCCGCCGGCGCCGAGGTACAGGGTCCTCGACCGGGCGCGCGCCAGCGGCCATTCCCGCTCGGCGCGCCAGTATCCCCCGTGGTTCAGGCGACCCTTCGGCGTCCGGCGGTCATCCCCGGTCCCCATGACGTACAGGAGCACGGGCGGATCGTCGTCCACGCCGTTCTTCGCGCCGCGCATCCAGCGGTCGTACCAGCGCAGGCGGACGCCCATCAGGTCGATGGCGGCCTCGCGGGTGAACTCCACCTCGCCGGAGACATTCGAGCCCTGGCTGCCGTGAACCCACGGCCCGATCAGAAGCCGCTGCGGCGAGCGCTTGGCCCGGCTCAGGGCCTCGTAGTTCATCGTCACCTGCCGCGACCACGAGTCGTACCAGCCCGTGATGTGCAGGACGGGTACGTCGGCGTAGTCGTCGACGTGATCCACCACCGACATCCCCTTGATGTGCCAGAAGGAGGACTCGGGCCCGCTTCGCAGCGCCTCGACCAGCCAGGCCTCGTACTCGGGCGCGGCGTGGAGCGGCGAGTCGCCCGGGCGGATCGGCAGGTTGTCGACGTGCTCGCGGATCCGCCGGCCGTTCTCGACGAGGGCCCGGCGCAGATCGGGACTCGCCAGCGCGGCCCGGCTGTTCGGGGCCCCGGTCTGGAAAATCCAGTTCATGAACCGGAGCTCGAAAGCCCCGCCGTGCCGCATCCCGCTGACGCCGCAGTTCGACACGGCGTCGACCGGCACCATCGTGGTCAGGTGAGGCGGGTTCATTTCGGCCAGTGCGTGCTGGGTGCCGCCGGGGTAGCTCGTGCCGAAGGTCCCGACCTTGCCGTCGGACCAGGCCTGAGCGGCGATCCACTCGACCACCTCGCGGCCGTCGGACGGGTCGTCGGCGATCAGCCGCCAGGTCCCCTCGCTGACGTATCGGCCGCGAACGTCGTTGGCCACCACGACATAACCGCGCGCGGCGTAGTACGGCCCCTCCGCCTTCACCGCGTTCTTGTCGTACGGGGTGCGCGTCAGCAGCGTGGGGAATCGTCCGTCCACGGGCTTACCCGCCCGCGCGGGGCGGTAGATGTTGGCGGCCAGACGAACGCCGTCCCGCATCGGGATCATCACGTCCTTCTGGACGTCCACCTCGAACCCGGGCGGTCGAGAGGCCGGAGCGGGGGCCTGGCCTCGGACGGCGGGCAGAGCCGCCTGGGCCATCCACAACAGCGAGATAACCAGCGCGGCGAGATGTCGGCGGGCAGGCGGGATCATGCGACGCTCCCTTCGGTTCGGTTCGGTTCGGTTCGGTTCGGTTCGGGGCGTGGGACATTGCGGGAGAATCCGGGCCCGTGGCGCCCGATTGTCGTTCAACCCGACCGGTTTGCAAGGGGCCATTACGATCCCGTCGGCGGTTCGGCGCCCTTGCGGCGTATTCCCGGGTTCCTTGTGTCGCCCGTCCTGCCGGGATAAGCTCGTGAAGAGACACCATGACGAGCGCCGACCTGTTGGGGGATCGACCAATGCTGGGACGTCGGGCATTTTTGGGTGCAGCGGCGGGGCTGGCGGCGATGCCGGTGGCGGGCAAGGCGGCGGCCAGCGAGCGGGTGCGAGTCGCCGTGATCGGGGTACGAAGCCGCGGCCTGGACCACGTAAGGCTGTTCGCCGCCGACCCGGGCGCGGAGATCGTGGCGCTCTGTGACGTCGACGACGCCATGTTCCGCCGGGCGCTGGCGGCCAGCTCCATAAACGGCAAGGCGCCTCGCGTCGAGAAGGACTTCCGCCGCCTGCTCGACGACAAGACGATCGACGCGGTCTCGATCGCCACGCCCGACCACTGGCACGCGATCATGACCATCATGGCCTGCCAGGCCGGCAAGGACGTTTATGTCGAGAAGCCCATCAGCCACAACATGGTCGAGGGCCGGCGGATGGTGGAAGCCGCTCGCAAGCACCGCAGGGTCGTGCAGGTCGGCACCCAGCGCCGCAGTGCACCGGCCGCGATCGAGGCCATCGAGCGGGTTCGCGGCGGGGCGATCGGCAAGGTTGGCATGGCCCACGCCTGGATGCACCACGTGCGTAAGGGGATCGGCCATGCTCAGCCTGGACCCTTGCCGCCGGGCGTCGATTACGACATGTGGCAGGGCCCAGCCCCCGACCGGCCGTTCCATGCCAACCGGTTCCACTATAACTGGCACTGGTTCTGGGTCTGGGGAACCGGCGAGCTGGGCAACAACGGGATCCATGGAGTCGACGTCGCCCGCTGGGGACTCGGCGTGGACGCCCCGACCGCGGTGACCTCCGGAGGCGGCAAGTACGTCTTCGATGATGATCAGGAAGTCCCTGATACGCAGGTGACGACCTGGGAATACCCTGGCTGCTGCATGGTCTGGGAACACCGGATGTGGTCGCCGCACCCGGAGAGCGGCCTCCCCTTCGGCGTGGCGTTCCACGGCGACAAGGGCACCCTGATCACTGACGGCAAGTCCTGGCGCATCGAGGACGGCGACGGCTCGCAGAGCAAGCCCGGCCCCGACGGACAGAAGCTCCACGTCAGGGACTTCCTCGACTGCGTCAAGAGCCGGAACCAGCCCAACGCGGACATCGAGACCGGCCACCAGAGCACCCGGCTCTGCCACATCGGCAACATCGCCTTCCGCACCGGCAAGAAGCTGACCTTCGACGCGGATCACGAGTGTTTTCACGACGCCGAGGCCGACAAACTCCTTTCGCGCGAGTACAGCTCTCGCTTCTCATTGCCCGCGGAGGTCTGAGCCAGTCACGACACCGTCGCTCCCGACCGAGACCACGCGAGGCAGACTCGCCCCCAGCCCGCGTAGTGAGCCTGTCCCATCGACACCCTGATCATCGCATGCACGTGTATCATCGAATCCAGTCCCTGGCCTGCGAGTTGAGGTCTCACCGGGAGAGCCGATTCACCCCGCCGGGAGTCACATCCGTGCGCCAATCGACACTGGAAATCTGCCTGCATGGCTGCTACGATTAACCGTGGCGTTGGATTTGCTCTCCACGAGGGATGGTGATTCGATTAAGTTGTCGCGCCTCTCAGGCGGGGCCTCGGCGTCCTATAGTGCTGGAGTGAGCGGATGCGGCGGCGAGTCGCCGGACGGCAAGAGCCGGGAAATCCGCGACAATCGGACTGGAAAGCATGACCGGCCGCAGACGATTCAGCAATGAGAGTCGTATAGAGAGAACGATCGGCGATTGGATCCGGCGTGGATGAGGAGGCGGAAGGTTGGGAGGGGGCGGAAGCGAGAATCGGGGCCGGGCGCGGCGGCATTACCGTCCGACGGTGGAGAGGCTGGAAGCGCTGCGGATGCTCTCCGCGGCGACGGCCCACGTCCTGCCGGGGATGGCAGCCGAGCAGGGGCTGCCGTCGGACGCATCGGGCGTCCCCGCGATCCCCGGTCACGACGCCCGGCAGCCGTCTGTCTCGAATGAAGCGTGGGACGCAGCCCTTGGCAATACGAGGCTGACGGACCTCCTGTCCGTTCCCGGCGCGACCACGACCGCCGCCAGCTCGCCAGCCCCAGCGAGGGTGGATTCGGCGGCGATCTCGTCGGGGCTGTCGCAACTGGATCGCTACCTCAATCGCGCCTGGTATCGCGCGGGAATCCCGACGCAACTCCACGACGATAGTTCGCAGGCGGTGTATGCCACGTTGCTCCAGCATCTCGGCCGCTCGCGGTTCGATACCCTGGTCGCCGACGTCGGCAAGTCGGGAATCCGCGACGTCTTCACCCGCGAGACCTCGGAAGGCATCGCCTTCTTCCGGGCCGTGGACATGGTCAAGAAGCGGGCCTTGCGCGAGAAGAACCACCAGTCGCTCGACTCGGTCGACATCGCCTCTCCATCCTCGGAAGCGGGAGGCCGAGCGGAGTTGCGAGCCGCGCTCCAGGACGCCATCGCGCACGCCCTCAACCCCCGCGAGGCCGCGCTGATCCACGACACGCTTCAGGGCAAGACGCCCGCCGAGATCGCTCTGCAATGGGGAGTGGCGCCCAAGACGGTCAGCAACGAGAAGTCCCGGGTGCTCCAGAAGCTCCGCGAGGCCCTGATCGACCACGAGTTGAACTGAAGCACGGCGTGTGACTCTTCGAAGATGCCCACGCGCGCAACGGGGCGCCTTCGAAGATTTGAGGGCGCCTTCGAAGAGAAACCCGCGGCGGCGCGGGGCCTCCGCCTCGGTCCAGGGACCTCCGACCATGTGCCGGCTGCCCGGATTCCGTCAGGTCGACGATCCCTCGGCATGCTCGTTCGCGATATCGGTCGGGTCGGTGTTGTGGTCGGCCGGCCGCCCGTCGTCGGACACCCCGTTGAGGCTCTCCCCGCCCAGCAGGTTCTCCTCTTCGTCGAAGAGTTGCAGGCTCGTACTCGTGCCGGACAGATTCTTCCGCGGCTTCATCAGCAGGCTGATGACGATGATCCCGAGCATCACCGACCAGAACATCCATTCCGGGATCGCGTAGTCCGTGTACCCGGCGGACTCGAGTCCGCTCAGAACGAGCTTCAGCCCGATCCAGGCGACCAGGAAATAGGCGCCCTGCGCCAGGCCGGGGAAATGGTCGAGTGCGACGATGAAGTAGCGCACCACGAACCGCATCGTGATGATGCCCAGGACGCCGCCGGCGAAGACGATGGACATCTTCCCGAAATCGCCGAAGCGGTCGGGGAAATCGACGGCCATCGCGACCGCCGTCAGGATCGAGTCGATCGAGAAGGCGATGTCGGTCAGGGTCACGGCGGTCACGGTTCCCCAGAAGGTTCGGTCCCAGCCCGTCCGTCCCTCGTCCGATCCCGGCTCTCCGTGCACGAAGTGTTTGATGGCCAGGTAGAAGAGGTAAAGTCCGCCGAGGATCTTGAAGATCCAGAATCGCATCAGGACCGCGGACAGCAGCACCGCCACCACGCGGAACCCGACCGCCCCCCAGATCCCGTAGCGCAATACCCGGCGCTGTTCCTGCCTGGGCAGGTGGCGAACCATCAGCGCGAGCACCAGCGCGTTGTCCGCGCTGAGGAGGCCCTCCAGGAACACCAGGACGAGGATGTACCAGGAGATCAGGGGAATATCGGAGGGGGAAACATGGACCATGACCGCGTATCTCCCGGCGTCCGCCATGTCCCATCCCCGGCCCGGGATTCTCCGGACCGGGCACTTGCATGGAGGAAGGCGGCGAAGTCAAAAGGGGAGGAGCCATCTTAACCGCCGGCGGGTTCAAGGGCGACAGCCGCGCGGCGTATCTTCTGGCGTGGCCGATCGCCTGCTAAGATGATTTCGCTGGTCGCCGGCCGACCTTGTGCCCCCGACCACGGCCCCGACGGGTCCGGGAGCGGATCGAGACGACCGGGCCATCGGACCCTCCGGAGCACGCGGCCTTGCCACTCGCCCCCCGTCTGCACTCATTCCCCGTCGACGTCCGGACCACTGCCGAGGCGCCGCCCCGGTGGCTCCCGGTCCTCTGCGGACTGCTAGCGTCGATGGCGGTGATTCTCACCCTGAACGGCCCGGGGCTGACCGTCGACGAGCCGCTGGACGTGCGGCCGGGCCGCAACTACCTGAAGATCCTCCGCCAGACTGGCCGGCGCTTCCTGGACCGGCGGGTCATCGACCGGGTCTACCGCGACAATGCCGAGCATCCTCCGCTGGGACGGTGGCTGCTGGGTATCGCCTCGGTCGTGGGCGAGCCGTTCGAGATCCTGTGGAAGGGCCCCGACCCGACCGGCTCATACGTGCTGGCCGGTCGGCTGGCACCGGCGCTGGCGTTCGGCGGGCTGGTCGCGATGATCGCAGGCGTCGGATGTCGCCGCTTGGGCCGGCCGGCCGGTCTGGCGTCGGCGTTCGCGCTGGCCGCGATGCCGCGGGTCTTCGCCCATGCTCATCTCGGGGCGCTGGACACGTTCCTGGCGCTCACCTGGACATCCGCCCTGCTCGCCGGCGATCGAGCGCTCCGCTGTCGCCGGCCCTCCCTCGCGATGATCGGCGCGGGGGCCGTCTGGTCGCTCGCCCTGCTGACCAAGATCCACGCCTGGTTCCTGCTGCCGATCCTGGGTGTGTGGTCGACCTGGCGACTGGGAGTCCGTCGGGCGTCGGTCGCGATGGCGGGCTGGGGGGTCACCGGCGTCGCGATTTTCTGGCTCGGGTGGCCCTGGCTCTGGCACGACTCCTGGGAGCGACTCACGAAGTACTGGGACACCGGGGTGGAGCGTGCCACGATCCGGGTCCTCTACTTCGGCCAGGTCTATGCCGATCGCGACGTCCCGTGGCATTATCCCTGGTTCTACTTCGCGGTGACGGTGCCGGTGGGACTCCATGCCCTGGGCCTGTTCGGGGCCGTTCAGGGCTGGAGGAACCGGCGGACGGAACCGCTCCCGGTCTTGCTGGGAGCGAGCATCCTCTTCTTCCTGGTCCTGTTCAGCACCCGCGTGCCGGTTTACGACGGCGAGCGGCTTTTCCTGCACATCTTCCCGGCCTGGGCGCTGCTGGCCGGGCTGGGTTTCGGCCGGATCTACGCGCGGCTTTCGCACGTCAGACTCCGCCAGGCCCTGATCGGACTGCTCGCCTTGCAGGGACTCGGCGTCGCGTTCACCTATCCCTTCGGGCTTTCCCACTACAACCTGCTCGTCGGCGGGCTGCCGGGCGCGGAGCGGTTGGGGCTGGAGGTCACCTACTGGAGCGACGCCATCGACGATGTCCTGCTGGACCAGCTCGCGCGAGCCGCCGCCCGCGAGACCTCGGCCGCGATGGTGCCGACGCTCTATCCCGGCCAGGGCGTCCTGACCACCGGCTTCAACCGCGCGCTGGCGCGCCGAGGGATTGTGCTGGCGGACCAGGAGGCCGCCTTGCGGGCCGAGTGGGTCGTGGTGTCGCGCCGATCGGCCTACTGGCCGGACGCCTGGCGCACGCGGAGGCGCGACCGCCACGGCCAGCTTGTCGCGACGAGGACCCGGCAGGGAGTAACGCTCGCCGAGCTCTGGCACTTCCTGCCCGCGCAGCCGTCGCGACCGTCCGCGGCGGCAACCTCGCCCGGCCCAGCCTCCTCGCGATGAAGCGGAAGCGAGCGTTCGAGTCAGGGCATGGGCAGCTCGCGAAACTCGAAGGGGACCTTCGCCACCGCGCTGATCCGGCCCGAGATCCGCAGCTCCTTGACCTCGCCCAGTTGCGGCGGCGTGTTGACCCGCAACGTGATACCACCCGAACCGCCGGCCAACGAGGCGTGATACGCGGCGTTGCGTCCCGTGGTGGTGACGGCCTGGATCGAGAGCCCCAGGCTGTTCGGATCGAGGATCGACCGCGAGGTCCGGCCGAAGGGACGGTCGGCTGGACCGCCCGATCCCGCCGCCTGCCCCTGGATTCCGGCGATCTCCTCCCGATTGGCAAGTTGCAGTTCGATAACGGACTGCCGGCCACCC
>JAKAUH010000899.1 GCA_021818605.1 Planctomycetota bacterium | reverse complement strand
AAGCCCGGCGCGGCTGCACGCTTCGACCTGGCCACGCAGAACGAGCGGGCACTCGTCGACCTGCACGGCGGCCCCAACGAATGGTTCGTCCGCCAGGCCCGCCGCGAGCTGGCCGGCCGGGCGGCGCGGGGCGAGGCGCTCGACCAGGCCGCGACGTCGCTGCGTCAGATGCTCGACGGCGACCCCGACTCGGTGCACAGGCTACGAGCCCTCTGGACCCTGTTCGTCATCGGCCGGGTCGACGAGTCGCTGTTGCTCGGCCTGCTCGACCATCCCCACGAGTCGCTCCGCGCCTGGGCGATCCGGCTGATCGCTGACGACTGGCCGATCGATACCATCTTCAGCCGACGCGTCGGCGAGGACGTCGTCCCGCGTTCCGAGCTGCTCGCACGCCTGACTGCGATGGCCCGCGATGACCGCTCGGGCCTGGTCCGGTTGGTGCTCGCATCGACGCTCCAGCGCCTGCCGGTCGACCGCCGCCTGCCCCTGGTCGGTGCCCTGCTCGCCCACTCCGAGGACGCCGCCGACCACAACCTGCCCGCGTTGATCTGGACCGGCCTGATCCCGGTGGCCGATGCCGATCCCGCGGGCCTGGCGCAACTGGCCGCGACAGCCCGGATGCCGCTCGTCGTCGCGGCGATCGCCCGGCGGCTGGCCGAGGAGGTCGACGAGCGGCCAGGGCCGATCAACGTCCTGCTGGCGAGCATGACCGACCGGCCGTTGGTTGATCGGGCAGCCGTCGTCTCGGGTCTATCCGCCGCGCTCGCCGGCCGGCGCAAGGCCCGCCGGCCCGAGCGCTGGGATGCGTTCCGTCGAGCGCTCGCCGAGCCCGGCGACGGCCGAATTGTGGACGAGGTCCGCGCGCTGGACGTCGTCTTCGGCGACGGCCGGGCGCTCGACCAGGTTCGCCGCGTGGCCCTCGACGAGTCGGCGGAAATCGACGAGCGGCGGGCCGCGCTCCGCACCCTGATCGACGCCCGGCCGCCGGATCTGCGGGCGGTCTGCGAGCGGTTGCTGGGCGTCCGGTTCCTCAACGCCGTGGCGGCCCGCGGCCTGGCGCTGTTCGACGACCCGGCCGTCGGCCGGTCGCTGGCGCGGAGCTACCGCTCGTTTCACCCGTCCGAGCGCGCGACGGTCCTCGATGTGCTCGTCTCGCGCCCGAGCTTCGCCCGGGCACTGCTCGACCAGGTCGCGGCGGGTCGAATCCCCCGCGAAGATGTCACGCCATTCCACGCCCGGCAGATCCGGAGCCTGCACGATCCCGACCTCGACCGCCGGCTGGAGCGGGCCTGGGGCGCGGTCCGCGCCACGCCCGCCGATCGCCGCCGACGCATCGCCGAGCTGAAGCGACTGGTCGGTCCCGACTCGCTCCGCCGGGCCGAGCTTTCGCGCGGCCGCGCCCTGTTCGACCGGGTTTGCTCGAGCTGCCACCGCCTGCATGGCCAGGGCGGCGCGATCGGCCCCGACCTGACCGGGGCCGGGCGCGACAGTATCGATTACCTGCTCGAGAACATCGTCGATCCGGGCGCGGCCGTCAGTGCCGATTTCAGGATGGCGGTGGTCGCGATGAAGGACGGCCGGGTGCTTAACGGCCTGATCCGCGAACAGTCCCCGCGCACGCTGACCCTCCAGACCCAGGCCGAGGCGATCCGGCTCGATCGATCCGATGTCGAGGCGATCCGGTCGTCGCTTTCGTCGCTGATGCCGGACGGCCTGCTCGCCGCGCTCCAGCCGGACGAGGTCCGCGACCTGATCGCCTACCTGGCGTATCCGACGCAGGTCCCACTGCCCTCGGGCGCGAAACCCGCGATGGAGGTCAAGCCATGAGCCGGCCGGTCAGCGAGGTCTCAATGATGCGAGATAGCGGCCGTCCAGTGGGTGACCTGCTCGGGGGTCATCGTGCCGTGGGGCGGGAGCCGACCGTCCTCGTACCCCCACGACGCGATGTCGATGAGGTACTGCTCGCGCGAGAGCAAGGTGCCACGGCAGACGCGCTGGCGGGGCGGCGGCAGCTCGGCCTCGACGAGCAGCCGGCTGGCGAGCTTGCGAATCACCCAGGGCGGGATGATGTCGCGCTCGCCGGGATACACGAAGCCGAAGTTGACGAGGTGGGCCAGGAGGACCCGCCAGTCGTCGCCGAAGCGACCGACCAGTCGGGTCCAGTCGAGGCTGGGTCCGCTCAGGCGGATCAGATGCGCGATGTCGGCCCCGTCGAACCGCTCGCGCTCCTGCACGTAAGCCTTGGACCAGATGACCTCCTCGGCCGGGCAGAGCCGCACCGGGATGCCCAGCAGCTCGGCCTCGACGGCGTGCTCGAACCACTGGTCGTCGACCACGGCCACGCCGTTGCCCGAGCGGTAGATCACATCGGCGAACCGCTCGGAGATCCAGGCCTTGGCCAGCCAGTGAGGATAGGTCACCTCGGTGCGGTATCCGGCGTCTTGCAGGGTTCCCAGGACCTGGTCCAGGTCCAGCTCGCGGATGAACACGTCGATGTCCTTGGTATGACGCTCGATGCCGGCGAGCGTCCCCATCGCGTAGGCCCCGCCCACGAGATAGGGCATCTCGGCCGCGTTGAGTACCGTGAGGGTCCGGACGTAGAAGTCGCGCGTCCCTCGATCCAGTTCCACCCTGATCGGTTGCACTCGGCTGTCCTTGACCGCTCGAACCGCGGGAATCGAAGTGTGTCAAGGACGGTTTCAGGTGCAAAGCCGATGCCAGTACGGCACGCAGCTTGCCCGCATTCTGGAATGGTCGTGGTCGGCGTCGGCGTGTCGACGGCCGGCCAATCCGGTGAATTGCGGAGGCGGGCCGATGGTCGGAGTGGGAGCGGAGACGGGGAACGTCGTGCGGATCGCCGCGATCGGCGACCTGCATTGTTCGAAGAAGTCGGAGGGGCAGTTCCAGCCGCTGTTCGCTGCCGCGGCCGAGCGGGCGGATCTCCTGATCCTCGCCGGCGACCTGACCGACTACGGGCTCCCCGACGAGACCTCGATCCTGATCAAGGAGATGGCCGTCGCGAAGCAACGGCCGACGATCGCCGTCCTGGGGAACCACGACTACGAGTCGGGGCGCGAGGCCGAGGTCACTCGGATGCTCGTCGACTCGGGGGTGATCGTGCTCGACGGCGGCGCCGTCGAGGTGATGGGGATCGGCTTCGCCGGGGCCAAGGGCTTCGCGGGCGGATTCGGCCGCGGCACGCTGGGCGCCTGGGGCGAGCCGGCGATCAAGACGTTCGTCCAGGAGGCGGTCAACGAGGCGATGAAGCTCGAGGCGGCACTGGCTCGGCTGCGCACGCCCCGGCGCATCGCCGTGCTCCATTACGCCCCGATCCGCGCGACGGTCGAGAACGAACCGGTCGAGATCTTCCCGTTCCTGGGATGCAGCCGACTGGAGGATCCGCTCAACCGCTATCCGGTCACCGCGGTGTTTCATGGTCATGCCCACAATGGCGCCCCCGAAGGGGCCACCAGCGCCGGCGTACCCGTGTACAACGTCTCGCTGCCGCTGATGCGCAAGATCTGTCCGGGCCAGCCTCCACTCCGGTTGCTGGAGGTCACGATTCCGGCCGAGCCCGGCGATTCGACCGGCCCGGAGCCGCCGCTGGCGCCCGAGGCATCGGTGCAACCCTGATCGGCCGGCGTCTCCTCACGGATTGGCGGAGACGGCAAAATCGCGGCCCGGAGGCGGCCGGGTGGGCGATGGTGTGCCCTCGTCCACAAAACGGGGAACCTTGCGGCGTCGCGGGGTGTCCAGTCCCTCGCGAGCCGAGGACGGCTCAGGTCCTTCAGCCGGCTCGCCGGATCGGAGCACATTCACCATGTTGATGACCATCGAGCGCGAACCGGCCACGATGATGCCCGAGGAACTGGCGGAGGTCCGCTCCCTCCACGACGCCGGGCAGACCCTGCGCGCCTTCGAGCGGGCAGGCGGGCTCGGGCGGCTGCGCTCGCTGCGCGAGACCGAGGCCCGAATCCTCGCCGGGTCGATCGTCTCGCACCTGGGCTCGCAACGGCTGGGCACGGCGATGCAAATTCGCGCCTGGCGCGACGACCCGGCCGACCCCGCGGCCTGCCTGTACCGGACGTTTGCCCTGCTCACACGCCGCGGGCCGCTACCGACCTGGGAGTTCCTTGGCGCGGTCGGACCGCTGCCCGACGCGCCGCCGCGCGAGCGCGGGCACTGGCTGTCGATGCACGCGATCGTCCTGGGCCACTTCCGCGACTTCGACGCGGCCGAGCTGTGGCTCGCCCGCGCCGAGGACGCCGCACCCGGCGACCCCTGGCTGCTGGTCCAGCGCGCCGGGCTGTTCGAGATGGAGGACCGCTGCGACGAGGCGCTCGACGCCTCGCGGCGGTCGCTGGAGATCCGCCCGTGGTATCGGCCGGCCGTCCAGCAGCGCGCGCACCTGCTCCAGCTCCTCGACCGCGACGACGAGGCAGTCGCGCTGCTGACCGAGGCCGCCGACCGGATCGAGTCGGCCGCGGTGGTCGCGCAACTCGGCGTGCTTCAGGCCGAAATGGGCCGTCATGCCGACGCCCGGCGCACCTGGGACCGCATGGCGTCGCTCCCCCTGATCGACGAGAAGACCCGCACGTGGCTGGCCGGCCGGCGGTCGGACGCCGCCTACGAATGCGGCGAACTCGCCGAGGCCGCGGCGCTGGCGCGCGCGTGCGGCGGTCCGTTCTTCACCACCATCGCGACCCGGCTCGAGGCTGCGGATGCCGGCGTCGACTCGCGCCGGGTGCGCCTGGCCGTCGGCTTCGTCCGCCAGCACCACCAGACCTGCGCGCCGGCGACACTCGCCTCGATCTCGCGGTTCTGGGGTCAGCCCGCCGACCACCTCGAACTGGCGGCCGAGATCTGCTACGACGGCACGCCCGATCACCTTCAGCGCTCGTGGGCCGAGCGCAACGGCTACCTCGCCCGCGAGTTCAGCGTGACCTGGGACTCGGCCCGGGCGCTCCTCGACCGCGGGGTGCCGTTCACGCTGGCGACCGTCGAGACGCAGAACGCGCACCTCCAGGCCGTCATCGGTTATGACGCCCAGCGCGGGACGCTGCTGATTCGCGATCCGACCTTGCCCTACGAGGGCGAGGCCCTGGGCGAGGAGATGCTGGCACGGTATCGCTCGACCGGCCCGCGCGGCATGGCGATGGTCCCGGCCGATCGCGCCGAGCTGCTCGAGGGGCTGGACCTGCCCGCGTCGTCGCTGTACGACCACGTCCACAGGATGCAAATGGCGCTTCGGGCTCATGACCGCGACAGTGCCGGCGCGGCCAGCGCGGCGCTCGAGGCCGAGGCCCCCGGTCATCGCCTGGCCCGGCACGCGCGCAGCCTGCTGGCCCATTACGACGCCGATCCGGCCGCGCTGCTGGCGGGCATCGTCGCCCAGCTTGAGCTGTTCCCCGACGATGTCAACCTGCGGCTCGGGCAGCTCGGCACCCTGCGGATGCTTGGCCGCCGCGACGAACGGCTGGCCCTGTATCGCGAGCACTGCGGCAGGTCCGACGCCGATCCCCTGCTCCGCCGCCAGTACGCCCAGGAGCTGCTGGCCGACGCGCGCGAGCACTCCGAGGCCGTCCGCCTGGCGCGCCGGGCGCTACGGGCCCGGCCGTCCGACCCCGCCGCGCTGGCGATCCTCGCCGAGGTCGCGTCCGACGGCGGGCGGCGGGCCGAGGCCGTCGAGCTGTATCGCCTGGCCGCCTGCCTCGACGACAAGGACGAGGGCCTGGCGCGGAGCTATTTCCTCGCGGCCCGGTTGCTGCACCATGAGGACGCCGCCGTCGCGTTCCTCCGCGGCCGGTTTCGCCGCCTGGGCGCGCGCTCGGTCTGGCCGGCGCGCACGCTCTACTGGTCGCTCTGCCAGCTCGAGCGGCGGCGCGAGGCATTCGAGGTGCTGGACGAGTCGCTCCGGCTCCGCCCCGAGGACGGCGAGCTTCGGCTGTTCGCCGCCGAGGCGCACGCCGCGCACGGCGAGTTCGACCGCGCCGACGAGCGGCTCGAGTCGGCCCGCGGGCTGTGCCGGCGCGGCGACTGGCTTCGGACCTCGGCGCTCCTGGCCGCGGTGCGCGGCGATCTGGGCGGCTCGCTCGAGCTGTGGCTCCAGGTGCTCGATGGCGAGCCATCCGCCGTCGACGCCAATCGCGCCGTCGCCCGCCGCCTGGCCGAGACCCGCGGGCGAGACGAGGCCCTGGCGCACCTTGCTCGCGCCTGCGAGCGTTTCCCGCACAACTACGCGCTGAACCAGGCGTGGATCGAGTGGCTCCGCGCCGATGGGCCGGCCGCCGTCGAGCCGGCCGCCCGCCGGATTCTCGAGATTCACCCGGCCGACGCCTGGTCGCGGCGTGAGCTGGCGCTGGCCCTCGCGCGCCAGGGCCGGCTCGACGAGGCCGCGGCCGAGATCCGCCTGGCCTCCGAGCTCGAGCCCGGCAGCCCCGCCGAGGCCGCCGTCCGTGCCCAGGTCGTCGAGCTGGCTGGCCGGCTCGACGAAGCACGCGGTGCCTACCGCGAGGCGATCGAGCGCTCCGTCGACATGGACTTCGCCATCGACCATTTGATCGCCTGCTGCGCCAGCCGGGCCGAGCGAGTTGAGGCGCTCGCGTTCGTCGAGGCCGAGCTCCACCGCCAGGTCATCTTCGGCGACGGGCTGCTGGCCTTCGCCCGGCACGCGCGCGGCACGGTCGAGCCCGACGCCCTGCTGACGTCGCTTCGCAACGCCCGCGAGGTGCGCCCCGACCTGTGGCACGCCTGGTCGGCCCTGGTCCATGAGCTGGTCGGCCGCAATCATCATGACGAAGCCCTCGACCTCACCCGCGAGGCGACCGAGCGCTTCCCGCTGCTCGCGGAGGTCTGGCTGGACCTCGCGGCGGTCTGCCGGGCCCGGAAGGACGGCGACGGCGAGCTCGCCGCGCTCGACCGGGCTCTCCAGATCAGCCCCGGCCACAGCATCGCCGCGCGGCAGCGAGCGATGGCGCTCGAGCGCGACGGCGACTACGCCGGCTCTCGCGCGCTGCTCGAGCGCGCCATCGCGTACGCCCCGCTCGACCCGTTCAACCACACCTGCCTGGCCGATGCCCTCTGGCACCTGGACCAGGGCGAAGAGGCCGTCGACCGCCTGCTCCACGCGATGCGGCTCGAGCCCGACCAGGACTGGGCCTGGGATACCCTGCGGCGCTGGTCGATCGAGCTCGACCGCCGCGATGTCCCGCTGTCCCTGGCCCGCGAGCTGACGGAGCAGCGGGCCGGTGAGGCGAGCAACTGGGTCCGGCTGGCGCGACTGCTCTCGGGCGAGGAGTACCTGGAGGAACGCCTCGCCGCGCTCGATCGGGCCATCGCGCTCGATCCCGCGGACATCGAGCCGTATGACCTGCGCGCGCACCTTCTCGCCGAGGCCGGACGGTACGACGAGGCCGAGGCCTCATGCCGGCCCTCGGCCTGGGGCGACAGCCCGCCGACGCCGCTCCTCGGCCGCTCGGCATGGATCCTGGCGCAACAGGGCGACCTCGCCGCCGCGATCGGGCGGATGCGCTCTGTCCTGGAGGCGAACCCCGACTACTACTGGGGCTGGCTCAACCAGGCCGAATGGACCTGCGACGCCGGGACGCCGGCCGAGTACCTTGCGGCCGCCGAGGGGCTGAACCGTCTGTGTCCCGATGACCCCGTCGCCGCGGGCTACCTGGGCGACGCGCGCCGGCGCAACAACGACCGCGACGCCGCGCGGGCCGCCTTCCGGGGCGCCTTCGACCGCACGCCGACGCACGGCTACACGGCGTACAACCTCTTCGACATGGAGCTCGAGGACAACAGGCTGAACGAGGCCGCCGAGGTGCTCGACGGCCTGAAGACGCATCACGACGGGGCCTTGACGCTCGCCCGCGAGGTCCAGCTCGCGCAGGCGCGCGGCGACCGCGCGACGGCGGTTGCCGCGCTCGAGCGGCTCTGCGTCACGGCGCTGCCGGACAACGACTGGCCGCAGAACGCTGCCGACAAATGCTTCACCCAGGCTGGCTGGAACCGCGAGGCGCTCGAGGTTTACGAGCGGGCGCTCGATCTCCCCGACCTGGTCCCTCGCGTCGCCGCGCTCTGGGTCGAGCGCCGGATGACGCAGACCCGGCGGGGATGCGCTCAGCGCCTGGGCTCGCTGCTCGAACAGGGCGAGCGCGGCTTCGTCGCGCTCGAGGCCCATCTCCACCGCCTGGCGCGAGAGAAGTCGAAGTTGCGGCTGTGGGCCGTCATGCGACGACACGGCGCGGCCATCCGGGCGAACACGCGCTGCTGGGGCACGCTGGGCTTTGCGCTCACCTCGGTCGCCTGGAACGGCCGGGCCGCGCGCTGGCTGGCCGACTGGCGCGACCGCCACGACGCCCACCCCTGGATGCTCATCAACCTCGCGCTGACTCTGCGCGGGCTCAAGAAGATCGACGAGGCCAACCAGGTCAGCCGCCGCGCACTCGAACTGCCGGCGGATTACACGGTCCCCTATCATCGGATCTGGCTGGCGCTCGACGACCTGATCGACGGCGACGGCCGGCAGGCCCCGTCGCTGCTGGATGGCCACGATCCGGAGCGCTACGACGCGACGAATCGATATCTGCTCACCCTGGCGCGGCTGCTGCTCGAGCGCGCCCAGGCCGCGCCGGCCGGGCGCCGGTCGGTCCTGCGCTTGACCGGCCGGCGGCTGTTCCGCTTCTGCTTCCGGCATCGAATCCCCATGGAGGACTACGACGCGGTCGCCAACACCTATCGCCGGGTCGTCCGCCGGATGTCGGCCGACCTCGACCCTGTCACCGGCTTCTTCTGGAGGATCGCATGCGGCCTCGCCACGCCGATCCGCGTCGGTTGAGCAATTGGCTCACGCGCGGCTGCTCTCGATGCGCTGGCATTCGGCCCGGCGCGAGCCTCTGCGCGCTAGTTGAACCAGAATGCGAAGCCGATGAACCGGCCGTTGAAGAGCTGCTGAAGCCGCTGCCAAGTCTCGGGCCGGGTGTTCTCGCCGTCCTCGAGGTACGGCAATGTGGCCGTCCCCTGCACCCAGTACACGAGGTCGAAGGTGCGCGGCTCGGTGAAGACGCGCCGAAGGTTGACGCCCCGCTTCTCCCTCTTTCGCCAGAACGGGACGAGCTTCTTTCCCTGGAGCAGCGCGGCGGCCTCGTCGAGGAACGTCATCCAGCCCTCGACCATGTTGCCGTTGACGGCACCGCCCGGTATGGAGCTCGCCTGGTGCGGGTTGGGGATCCACTCGCGGTCGTCGTCCTTCTCGGCGAGGATGCGCTTCCACGTCTCGCGGCTCAGAGCGATTGTCGCCTCGAGGTGCTTGAGCACCGCCTGCATCCTCGAGGGCTCCTT